>JACZTW010000005.1 GCA_022573485.1 Planctomycetota bacterium | reverse complement strand
CGACGCCGAGCGTAAGCGGCGTGACGTCGAGCAGCACGATGTCGTCCTTGTCGCCGGAAAGTACCGCTGCCTGGATGGCCGCTCCGACCGCGACCACTTCGTCGGGGTTGATGCTCCTGTTGGGCTCCTTGCCGAAGATGTCCTTGACCAGGGCCTGCACCGCCGGGATGCGCGTCGATCCGCCGACGAGCACAACTTCGTCAATCTCGCTCGGCGAAAGTTTGGCGTCCTTGAGTGCCTGAATGACCGGGCCTCGGGTCCGCTCGGTGAGGGCCTGGGTCAGTTGCTCGAACTTGGCGCGGGTCATGGTCTCCTGCAAGTGCTTGGGCCCGCTCTGGTCGGCGGTGACGAAGGGCAGGCTGATGGTGGTCTCTTGCGTGGTCGAGAGTTCGCACTTGGCCTTTTCGCAGCCCTCCTTGAGACGTTGCAGCGCCATGGGATCTTTGCGGAGGTCGATGCCTTCCTTCTTGCGGAATTCTTCCGCGACAAAGCCGATCAGTGCCTGGTCGTAGTCGTCGCCGCCGAGGTGGCCGTCGCCGCTGGTGCTCAAGACTTCGAAAACGTTGTCGCCGATATCGAGGATCGAAATATCAAACGTCCCGCCGCCCAGATCGAAGACGGCGATTTTCTCGTTCTTGTTTCGGTCCAGTCCATATGCGAGTGACGCGGCGGTGGGTTCGTTGATGATGCGTTCGACCTTCAGCCCGGCGATCTCGCCGGCGTCTTTGGTGGCTTGGCGCTGCGAGTCGTTGAAGTAGGCGGGCACGGTGATGACCGCGCGCTCGACCTTGTGACCGAGGTAGTCTTCCGCCGTTTTCTTGAGATCCTGAAGGATCATGGCGGAGATTTCCGGCGGCGTGTATTGCTTGTCGCGGACCTCGACCTTAACGAGTTCGGTCGGCCCGCCGACAACCTTGTAGGGTACGATCTTTTCTTCACTGCTGACTTCATTGTGCCGCCGGCCCACGAAGCGCTTGATCGAAAAGACGGTATTGGTCGGATTGGTGACCTGCTGATGCTTGGCAACCTGCCCGACCAGCCGTTCGCCCTTATCTGTGAAAGCCACGACGGAGGGCGTGAGCCGTGATCCCTGAGCGTTGGTCAGCACTTTGGGCTGATCACCCTCGAGAATCGCGACGCAGGAGTTGGTGGTTCCAAGGTCTATTCCAATGATCTTTGACATATCGTGTTCTCCTTCAAATGGCACAGGGGCCTCGTGCCCGGCAGACAATTTGCAAGGCCCATGCCAGCATCAGAAACTGGCGAAAATGACTTAACTCGTTTATTATCAGCATGTTAAGGAATCTTGGCCGCTGACGGTGGTTCGGGCAGGCTGCCATGATGACAGGATTGTGCCATCATAACTGGCAACCTGTTTGTTTACTGCCGAAAAGGTCATAAATAGCTGTCACGACGTGTACTTAGGTGGTAGACTTCGCCAATGGACATTGAAGCCTTTGAAACTGCGCAAGCCAGTGGTGCACCACGAGTTAGGCAATTCTCGGTGTTTCTCGAAGATCGTGTGGGACAATTACTTCGTCTGACCCGCCTTTTCGAGACCACTGATGTCCGCATCGTGGGGCTTTCGATGGTCTATTCCGTCGATTGTGCCATCATCCGGCTGATCGTTGATGATCCCGATCAGGGTCACGAATTGATTTCCGGATCGCGTTTTCCCGTCTGTGAGACAGAGCTGCTGGCCGTCTCCATTCCTCACGGGCGCAAGGGCTTGCTGTCCATTTGGACGGCTCTACTGACGGCCGAGATCAACATCCGCTACGCCTATCCGCTCTTTATCCGCCCCAGAGGACAGTCGTGCATCGTCTTGCAGGCAGACGAGCTGGACGGCGCTCATCGGGTACTGATGCAGCGGGATTTCTACGTGCTCGATGAAGTCGATCTCAGGGGCACAGCCTGATCCACACCTTGCGGCGCTTTCTTCAACCTCAGCGAATTGAGCACTACTGAGATGGAGCTGAACATCATGGCGGCGGGGGCGATCCATGCCGGTATGACGGCCAGCGCCGCCAGCGGCACGGCGAGCATGTTGTAGAAAAAAGCCCAGAAGAGATTCTGCCGAATGATTCTTAGCGCTCGCCGCCCGATGCGAACAGCAACGGGCACGAGCCGCAGATCGTCCCCGACGAGAATCAAGTCCGCGGCCTGATTGGCCACGTCCGTGCCGGCGGCGAAGGCGATGCCGACGTCAGCCTGCGTGATGGCCGGCGCGTCGTTGATACCGTCGCCGACGAATGCAACGACGCGTCCGTCGGCCTGTAGGCCGGCGATCACCTCCGCTTTTTCCGTCGGCTGGCGGCCGGCGTGAATGCGCTCGATGCCGACCGCGCCGGCGATGTAGGTCGCCGCCTCGACGTGATCGCCGGTGACCATCATCGTTTCCAAACCGAGCGAGCGAACATCTTCCACCGCCCCACTCGCTTGCGGTCTGGCCTCGTCGGACAATCCGATCAGTCCGGCCACTTCGCCGCCCCGCGCCACCCACACGACGTTCTGGCCGTCGATGGACATTTGCTCAAACCGCGGCTCCATTAGATCGGTGGCAATTTCCTGCGCCTGGATGTACTCGCGGTTGCCGACATAAACTTTCTCGCCGTCAATCGTGCCCGCAGCGCCCAATCCGGGCTCGTTGCGGAACTGCTCCGGCTGGGACAGCGTGATGTCGTCCTCGCGGGCTCTGGCCACGATGGCCTTGGCCAGCGGGTGCTGCGAATACTGCTCGACGGAAGCAGCCAAGCGCAATAAGTCGTGGTTGTCTCGGGCGGCGGGCCCGACGGGCTCATCGACCACGTCGCGCACGGCGGCTTGCCCGGTGGTGAG
This sequence comes from Planctomycetota bacterium, assembly GCA_022573485.1. GTDB lineage: Bacteria > Planctomycetota > Phycisphaerae > UBA1845 > CAIVHJ01 > JACZTW01. The sequence continues at coordinate 28,292 of JACZTW010000005.1, read as the reverse complement.
GGTGCCGGTTTTGTCGAATACGACTACTTCCACCTGGCCGAGGCGCTCGAGCGCGGCAGCATCTTTCACCAGTATTCCCTGCGACGCAGCTTGCGCGGTGGCCACGTAGACGGCGGTGGGCGTGGCCAATCCCAGGGCGCAGGGGCAAGCGATCACCAGCACGCCGATGGCCGCCGATACGCCGGAGACCCAGGGCGCGTCAACATCAGCGAATAAGCCCCAGGCCAATAAAGTGAGCACCGCCACCGTGACGATCACGGGAACGAAGACGCCGGCCACGCGGTCGGCGAAGAGTTGCATGCGCGTACGGCTCGACTGGGCTCGATGGACCGCGGCGATGATTTGCCCGATCGCAGAATCGGCGCCCAGCGCGGTTACTTCGATGGTGACAAGCCCCTCGACCCACATCGTGCCGCCGCGCACGCGATCGCCGACCTGTCGGGTCACGGGCAGGGATTCGCCGGTGATCATGCTCTCATCAGCCGCTCCGCTGCCGGAGAGAATTCGGCCGTCCACCGGCACCTGGGTGTCGGCGGCCACGCGCAGGCGATCCCCGATGCTCAGTTCGCTGATCTCGACTTCCCGAGAATCCTCGCCCTCGATGCGGATCGCCTTTCGCGGCACATGCTGCATCAGGGCATTGATGCTGTCGGCCACGCCGTGCCGGGCCTTGGCCTCCAGGTAGCGCCCGACGTTGATGAAGCCCAGGATCATGACGACGGTGTGGAAATGATACTGCGTCGCTGCGGGCAGAAAAACAGCCACCGCGCTGGAGCCGAACGCGGCCAGTATACCCAGCGTGATGAGCAGGTCCATGTTGGGAGCGCGATGAATGAGCGCCCGCAGGCCGCCGACCAGGATCGGTCCGCCCGCCGGCGAATACAACGCCATGGCGCACAGCACGCCCTGCAACACGCGCCACCAGACGTCGCCGCCCGGATAAGAAGACGCCAGTTTTGCTCCAAAGATATTCAGGCCGATCACCGGCAATCCGAACATGAACGCCGTGATCACGGCCTGTCGTCCGACGCGCAGGCGCTGGGCGTAGTCGCGGTCGCCAACTTCAGAATCGCGATATTCGGTTTCCTTTTTCTCCGCGGCGTCGTAGCCGCGCCGGCGGATGCGCTCAGCCACGGCGTCGAAGGTTGTCTGGCCCTGCACTTGAACGACGGCGGTTTCCGTGGCCAGATTCACTTCGGCGGTGATCGCTCCGGGCGTCGACAAGATGGCCTGCCGGACGCGCGACACGCACGCGCCGCAGGTCATCCCTCCGATTCGCATATGGATTTCGCGGGTCTGACTCATGGCAGAGGCGGATCAAGCATCGGAATCCCGGACCGAGAAGGACGCGACCTGGAACCGGCCCAGATCGTGAATAGCGGCCACCAAGTCGGCGACGGAGCACACTTGCTCATCAAAGTCGATCGAGGCCCGTCCGATGACCACTTCGGCGGCCCCCACGTCGGAGCGCGAAACCATGCATTCTCGAATTTGAGAAACACAATGATCACAGGACATCCCGCTGATTTCCAGTTTCGCCGTTGGCATGAAGTTGCACCCGTCGGAAATAGTTGAAATCGAAAGGCAATTCTATCGCCATGTGGTGAGTTCGGCGAGGACGTGATTCGCGCGGCGTAAAAACAGCGAGGGATACGGGAGACGACTAACTGGGTGTCCGCTTCACTCGCTGCGGGGTGTATCCGACACCCCTGCACACCCGCTCGCGGCGCGCCCCCTCTGACGCCTGCCCCGGGCGATTGAGGTTGCCGCCGCTTGTTCCAGACGACGGACACGCTCCCGTATCCACCTTTTTGCGAGCATTTCCGATGCCATCAGGGCGATCCGGCGGCGATCGGCCCCGGCAAGGCCTGGGCCTCATATCTTCCACAGGGGCAGAGGAATTCCACGCACCCGCTGCGTTCCTTGCCGCAGCATCGAGGCTTGAACGTGCTTTTCAGGCAATTGAGGGCCTCTGACGTCTTGCGAGCGAGAGTGGCATGGGGTATGTATAGGTTCTCGCTAGGGTGAGGGTGAATCCTCGCCCCGGCGGTATTAGAGTCCAAATTTGCGGCCTCCCGGTCGCATAAGCGACAGGCCAGCAGCGTCCAAGCTCTTCAACGGATCATTCCCGGCCCGACCCTTGAAGGGTGTTGCTGGCCTCCGTTTTGCGCAGAGATAGTGCTCCGCCGGAGCCTCCGCTACAATCCCGATATGATCGTCGCGCTTGGCCAGCTCAACCCGATTGTGGGTGACATCAAGGGCAACATCCGGTTGGCATCGACCGCCATCCGCCGCGCCAAAGAAGCAGGGGCCGATTTGATCGTGCTGCCTGAGCTCGTCACGCTGGGTTACCCCCCGAAGGATTTGCTGCTGCGCGAGGGCGTGATTCGACGCAATCTGGAGGCCATCGAGCGCATCGCTCAGTCCTGCACGGACATTGCGGCGGTCGTGGGCTTCGTTGCTCGAACCCAATCGGGGGGCGGGCTGCCCCTCCAGAACGCGGCTGCTTTCTGTGCCGATGGGCGGGTCCGCAGTACGCATATCAAGTCGCTGTTGCCGAACTACGACGTATTTGATGAGCGACGCTATTTTCAGCCGGCGGACAGCGTCGAGCTGTGCCTCTGGGAAAGTCCACGGGATGGCCGAATCGCGCTCGGAATCACGATCTGTGAGGACTTGTGGAACGACGAGCAATTCATCGATCGGGAAGAGTACCGCCAAGACCCCATCGAACAACTGGCCAAAAAAGGGGCCGATCTGCTGATCAACATCTCCGCATCACCGTTCTGGGTCGGCAAGCAACCTGCACGCCGCGCGATCTTCGCCCGGCAGGTTCGCGAACACGGCATCCCGCTGGTGTTTGTCAGTCAAGTCGGCGGGAATGATGATTTGATTTTCGACGGCGGGAGCATGGCCTTCGACCGCGAGGGCACGCTCATCGCCCAGGCGAAGGCGTTCGAGGAAGATCTGGTCGTTGTCGATCTGGCCGACCCCGCGAGCGGTCTCATCCGACCCTATCCGGACGAAACGGACAGTCTGATCCAAGGGCTGGTTTTGGGCACGCGCGACTATATTCGCAAGTGTGGGTTTTCAGAAGTGATCATCGGGCTGTCGGGCGGGATCGATTCGTCGGTCTGCGCCGCGATCGCCGCCCGGGCGCTCGGTCCGGAGGCCCTGCACGGCGTGGCCATGCCTTCGCGGTACAGCAGCGCACACAGTCGCCAAGACGCCGAAATCCTCGCTCGCAATCTCGGCACTGACTTTCGTACCATCGACATAGAGACCATGCACGAGGCCTGTGAATCGACCTTGAGCAATTCCTTTGCCGGCAGCGTGACCGGAATCGCCGAAGAGAATCTCCAGGCCCGCATCCGCGGTCAGATCCTCATGGCCTTGTCCAACAAGTTCGGCTGGTTGCCGCTGACCACGGGGAACAAGAGCGAGCTGGCCGTCGGCTACTGCACGCTCTACGGCGACATGTGCGGCGGACTGGCGGTACTCAGCGACGTCGCCAAGACGGCTGTCTATGAGATCGCCCGCAGAATCAACTGCCAGGCGGGCCGCGAGATAATCCCCAGCCGCGTGCTGACCAAGCCCCCGTCGGCGGAACTGCGGCCGAACCAGACTGATCAGGATTCTCTACCGCCGTATGAGCAGTTGGATGCGATTCTGGCCGGCTATGTCGAGCGGCACGAATCCGCAGAGAAAATTATTGCCGCAGGTTTCGAGCAGAGCGTGGTCGAGGATGTCCTCCGGAGAGTTGACCGCAACGAATACAAGAGGCGACAAGCACCGCCGGGCTTGAAGGTCACCTCGCGTGCGTTCGGCGCCGGCTGGCGCATGCCCATCGCCGCGCGGTTCGAGTCGCAGCCCGAAGCGAAGCAGAACTGAAAAACGGAAACGGCAGCACTAATCTGGAGACGGGTAAAACCAGGGCAAGGGCTGCCCACAAGGAGCAACCCAAGCCTGGGAGGGAGAGAGACTTTCCAGCATAAGCACCTGCCGCGCGATATGCAAGCGGCTTGCCTAGCCAAATCGCGTGCCCGGATTTATCAACAAGCGCGGCACCCCGCCGACGGGAACCCGGGTCTGTTCTCAAAACCTATAACCAAGTGAGGCAAAAGATGTTGCGCCTCACGACTCTTGGTCTTCGCGCAGGCGGGAAATGACTGTGAAATCTTCTAATGTAGTCGTGTCGCCCGTGACTTCACCGCCGGAGGCCAATTCTCGCAGCAAACGCCTCATGATCTTCCCGGAGCGAGTTTTGGGCAGCGAGTCGGTGAATCGGATCTGATCCGGCCGGGCGATCGCGCCGATTTCCTTCGTCACATGCTTGAGCAGGTCCTTCTTGAGTTCGGGCGACGGTGTGGCATCGCTGGTCACGGTCACGAATGCGGCGATGCCCGTGCCTTTGATTTCGTGGGGCATGCCGACCACCGCAGCTTCAGCCACGGCTGGATGCGACACCAACGCCGATTCGATTTCCGCCGTGCCCAGGCGATGGCCCGAAACATTGATGACATCGTCCACGCGACCCATCAGCCAATAGTACCCGTCTTCATCACACCGCGCGCCGTCGCCGGTGAAATAGCAGCCGTCAATCTCCGACCAATAGGTTTTCACGTAACGGTCGTGATCGCCATAGATCCCTCGAAGCATGCCCGGCCAAGGCTGCTTGATCGCGAGCAGTCCGCCCGATCCCTGAGGTACTTTGCTGGCGTCTTTATTGACGACGGCTGGCTCCACGCCGAAGAACGGCAGAGTGGCAGAACCCGGTTTCGTTTCGACGATTCCCGGCAGCGGCGAAATCATGATGCCGCCCGTCTCGGTCTGCCACCAAGTATCGACGATCGGGCAATTCTCGCGGCCGATGACTTCGTGATACCACATCCAAGCTTCGGGGTTGATCGGCTCGCCGACTGAGCCGAGCAGGCGCAAAGATGAAAGATCAAATTTGTCGGGTATTTCGCGCCCCTGTTTCATGAAGGCTCGAATGGCGGTCGGGGCTGTGTAGAAGATGTTGACCTTGTGTTTCTGAACAATCTCCCAGAAGCGCCCCCAGTCGGGATGGTTCGGGGCGCCCTCGTACATCAGGCTGGTCACGCCGTTCTGCAGGATGCCGTAGACCACGTAGGAGTGGCCAGTGACCCAGCCAATGTCGGCGGTACACCAATAAACATCATCGGGCTTGAGATCGAAGATCATCTTCGAGGTCAGGGCAGTGAAGACCATGTAACCGCCGGTGGTGTGCATGATGCCTTTGGGCTTGCCCGTCGTGCCGGAGGTGTAGAGGATGAAGAGCAGGTCCTCGGCGTCGCAGTGCTCGACGGGGCAGTCGTCGGACGCGTCCGCCATCAACTCGTGCCACCAGTGATCGCGTCCTTCGTGCCATTTGATGTCGTTTTCGACCCGCTGGTATACGATCACGGTCTCCACCGGGCCGCCCATTTGAATGGCTTCATCGACCGTGTCTTTGAGCGGCACGATTTTTCCACGGCGCCAGCCGCCGTCGGCGGTGATGATGATCTTGCTGTCGGCGTCGGCCATGCGATCCGCGATGGAGGTCGCGCTGAAGCCCCCGAAGATGACGCTGTGCGGCGCGCCGATCCAGGCGCAAGCCAGCATCGCGATCGCCAGCTCCGGAACCATCGGCATGTAGATCGTGACGCAGTCGCCTTTGCAGACGCCGAGTTTCTTCAGCGCACCGGCGAACTTGCACACTTCGGTTCTCAGTTCGCGATAGGTCAGGGTTCGCACGTCGCCGGGTTCGCCTTCCCACAGAATGGCGGGATGGTCGCCTCGGCCTCGATCGATTTGCAAATCCAGACAGTTGTAGGCCAGGTTGGTCTTGCCGCCGACGAACCATTTGACGTCGGGCCGTTTCCAGTCGCGCACCGTGCTCCATTTCTCGAACCAGTGATGCTGTTCGGCGATTTCCGCCCAGAAGGCCTCGGGTTCCCGAATTGATCGTTCGTACATCGTGCGGTATTCGTCCAGCGATTTGATGTTCGCCGCCGCGGTAAAGGACTTTGCGGGTGGAAACCTGCGAGTCTCACTCAACGTCGAGCTGATTGCAGAATCTTCTGACATTGTTTTTCCTTTCCAACCTGTTGATCAAAGCAAGTGAAACGGTGGAGGAATCGCCCAAATCATAATGCAATCGGCCGAATCATGGCAAGCGGGCGGCGACGACTCCATCCGCCGAGTGTCGCGTAGGGCGAGCACTTCAAGCCGCAAAGGAAACGTCGAAAAATCGAAACGCCCAAACTCCCAACGCCTGAACGCCCACATCCAATTCCCGGTTGTATCTCGCCTGGCAGGCGGATACGATGGTCGTATGACCACCGGCGCCAACATCCGCGAGAAGCTCGCTCGCGAACCGTTCCAACCCTTCCGCGTACGGGTTACGAGCGGCCACACATATGTCGTGCGCAATCCCGCTCTGGTGGTGGTGATGCGATCGGAGCTGTTCATCGCCCATCCCAATTCCGATCGGCACGCCTTCATCCCTCTGCTCCACGTTGCCGCAGTGGAGACGCTGGGCAACGGCCGGACAAAACGGTCCAGCCGACGGCGCAAGAAGACGTAAGTTCCAAGACTGTACACAGTAGCGGGGAACAAAAAGGGGATAAATCCAATTATTGATGCGGGGATTTCAGCATAAGCCTGTGGCTGTCCGCGGATGGGAAAGGATACGCGCGAGGGCCGACAAGTCAATAATTGGACTTATCCCCTTTTTCTTCCATTAATGCAAACGCCCGAATCATGGCAAGTGGACGGGGATGACGGCCTCAGCCGGGCGTCGGGCAGACCGAAGAATTCAACCGCAGAGATCGCTGAGAACGCAGAGAAGAAATTGTCGTTTTTCCCTCTTTCTTCTCTGCGCTCTCAGCGATCTCTGCGGTTAATATCCGGATTAGGTTGTGTCGCCCAGGAGTTTTTGGAGTTGCTGCACCGTTCGTGCGGTCGCGCCCTGGTTCTGGCGTACGACGCGGCGGGCGCGATCGCCCATTTTGCGGCGCAGGTCGGCGTCGGCGAGGAGGCTCTCCAGGCGGTGGCTCAGTTCGGCGGGCGAGTCTACATCGACGATCGCGTCCGCCTGCCGCAGGCACTCGACGGGATCGGCGAAATTCTCCGTGTGCGGCCCGACGATGATGGTCTTGCCCAGCGCCGCGATTTCCATGGGGTCCGATCCGCCCATCGGCACGAGCGTTCTGCCGACCATGACCACGTCGGACAAGCTGTAGAACTTGCGCAGTTCCCCCATGGTGTCGCCGAGCACGATGCCGCGCCCGGAAGTGTTCGTCGGCGGCAGACTGCCGTCGGGCTGCTCCGAGCGCTTGAAGCAACTGCGGCCTTTCTTCTCGATGAGCCGCGCGACTTCCCGAAACCGCTCCGGTTTTCGCGGCACGATGACCAGTTGAACTTCGTTCAATTCCACCGGCAGCGCCTCGCAGGCGTCGATCACCATTTCTTCTTCGCCCGGACCACTGCTGCCCAGCACGACGAGCGGGCGGTCCCGGCGAATGCCCAGCGCCGCCGCCAGTTCCTTCTCGCCATCGACGTGCTCGGCGATCGTGGCGGTATCCCATTTCAGGGAGCCGACCACGTCCACGCGCTCGGCCGGCACGCCGGCATCCCGAAAACGCTCGGCGATTTGCTCATTCTGAGCGCCGACCCAGGCCAGCGCGGAGAACATCCGGCGAATCAATGGGCGGATCAGCCGCAAGCGCCGGGCGCTGCGCGCCGTGAACCGCCCGTTGGCCACACAGACTTTGACGCCTCTGCGGGCCGCAATCGTCGAGAGGTTGTACCACACTTCCAATTCCATCAGCACAATGACCGTCGGCCGAAGCCGATTCAGCGCTCGACGGACCATCCAACTGAAATCGAGCGGATAGCGAAAGATCTTCAGATCGGGATACAACGTCCTCGCGCGGTCGTAGCCCGTGTCGGTGGTCGAAGAAATGACAATCTCGACGTCCAGAAACGCATTTCGGATCTGTTGCACCAGCGCGCAGGTCGCGTTGACTTCGCCCACTGAAACGGCGTGAATCCAAATGCAGGAGCGCTCGCCCTCACGCGGCGCAATGCGCCCGAACCGCTCGCGCCAGCCGCTGCGGTTCTTGTCCAGGCAGACCATTTGATAAATCAAAACAGGGGCGTAGAGAATAGCCGCGATCAAATAAAAAAAGTTCGCAAACCAGTGCATGTGTGACAAGAGTAACGACGGTGGGATTCAGATTCCAGAAAAGGAGTGACGGGCTTCGGAGATCGCCGGGTGAACCGCGCAGCCCGGCAATCGAGCATCAGCGTCCGCTGGAGACGCAACATTCCGTGCGTGGCCATTGCGGATCGTTCAAAACGCGTCTCAATCAAATCGCGAAATTCGCGGGCAGTCGGCGCGGGTCAGTTGCCCGCGATGCAGCACTTCTTGTACTTCTTTCCCGAGCCACAGGGGCAAGGTTCGTTCCGCCTCGGATGGGCTTGACCGTGAATCGTCTGGACTGGGTCGGGCAGACGTGCCTCGTCTTCACCGGGCAAACTGGCGCGGTGACGCTTGCTGCGATCCAGTTTCGAAAGGAACCGAGCTTGGGATGTATCCACGTGACTTTTCCTCACAACAAGTACGGCGACTCCAGAACACGGTGAGCAAATCAAATTAAGCGTGGGCTGCTCCAACTTACGACGGCTGTGCGGCTCGAGCGACCGGGCCGTCTCGCTCTATGATACATTGTACAATGTATATTATGGGGCCGTCACCCAAAAAACGTAATCTTGGGTGCGTATTCTCACTGGCCCTTGCCGTGGCATTGCTTGTATTTCTTGCCGGAGCCGCATGGGCAGGGCTGATTTCGGCCCACTTTGACCTCCTCGCGGCGAATGGTCTCGACTTTCTGAGGCTGATTCTGTGCTTTCATCGCCGCAGCTTGATCCGCAGCGGCCCCCGCGAAGCCGGCCCCGGTGGCTTCGTCATGGCGGACCTGCATTTTCCCGTAGGCCGATGCGCCGGCCTGAGCGTCGGCACTCAAACGCACCTTGAAAATTCGGTCCGTGACCGTTTCGCGGATGCGGTCCCACATTTGAGTGAACAAGTCGCGGCCTTCAATGGCGAACTGGCTTTGCGGGTGCGTTTGGTCGCCGCCGATGGGGCGCTGCTGGATGCCCGACTTGAGGTGGTCCATTTCCAATAAATGGTCCTTCCAACATTGGTCATAAATCCGCAGCAGCACAAACTGCTCCAAGCGCGTCAATTCGTAACGCATCAGTTCCCGGCCCATCCGCCGCAGGCCGTCCCGCACATCACCGTTCGTCTCGCTCAGTAACTCTTCTTGATAGGCCACAGTGAATCGCTCACGGGCCCAGTCGGCCAACTTCTCGCCCTCGTGATCAGCCAACGCCTTGTCGATTTCTTCATCCAGTTTGCCGTCGGTCAGATAGGCGCGATTGATGGCGATCAGCTCGTCGGCCACTTCCTGCGGCGAGTGTTTCTGCACATTGTCGATGGTCCATCCGAGTCTGTACTTTTCATTGGCCCACTGCGTAACGATTTCCGCGGCGTAGGCGCTGTCCGCCTGGCCTTCGCCGAACGCCCGCTGCATGATGTATTCCACTGGATAAACGATCTCGCGCTCGCGGTAGGCCTCGCGGGCGCGCTCCACCAGGAATTGCTCTGATTCGTCGGGTGTGGCTTCGGCGAGGTCGGTACTCTTGACGTCAACATTGAACTTGGCCCGGGCCCAATCGACCAAGCCGGTCTTGCCGAGGTCGCTGACCAAGTAGGCTTCGATGCCGCTGAGGTCCACGGTTTCATAGTGCGCCTCGGCCGCCTGGTGCAGCCAGTCTTCGATCTCACCTGCGTCCATGAGGCGGAGCTGATTCTGGGTCATGCTGGCGCTGAAGGCCCGCTCGGCCCAGCGCAGCAGCCCGCCCACGTCCCAATCGCTCGCCGAAGCGTCGGTATCAATGTACTCGCCCAGCGAGGTCTGGATCGAGTCTCTGGCTTCGTTCTTGGCGTGGCGCCGAATCGTATCTTTAAGCTGCTCGGGATCGTCGTCGTCGAGTCGATCCGAGTTGATGTTGAGTTCCAGGGTCGAGCGACACCATTCGGAGATGCACCGCGCGGGATAGGTCTCGTCCACATAACGGGCCACCGCTCCACTGATCGAACCATCGATCATCTTCCACAGCAAATCCTGCAGGCCCTCGCCGTTCAGGATCCTCTGCCGCTCGCTGTAAAAGGCCTTCCTTTGGTAGTCCATGGGCTCGTCCCATTCGAGCAAGTGCTTGCGGCTGGAGAAGTTGCGCTCCTCGACCTTCTTTTGAGCCCGCTCGACGCCTTTGCTGACCCGCTTGTCCTCCAGACTGACGCCCTCGCTGAAGCCGAGCTTCTCCATCATCTTGAGCATCCAGTCAGGCATGAACAGCTTGAGCAAGTCGTCTTCGAGTGACAGGAAGAAGCGGCTGGAGCCCGGATCGCCCTGCCGCCCGCAACGCCCGCGAAGCTGATTGTCGATGCGGCGAGCTTCATGGCGCTCGGTGCCCACGATGTGCAGGCCGCACGGCGAATTCAATTTGCACACTTTCCGCCCCAGATCCGGGAAGCGCGGATCGAGTTTGGGTTTGAAGCAGTGGGCGCAGTCTGTTTTGGGATCGTATTCCTCGCAAAAAATGCAGCACTTCGTGATCCCGACGGGATAGAGCGCATTGGCGGCGGTGTCGTCGGGCACCTTGCATTTTTCATACACGACGTTGAGTTCGAGTTTGATGTCCGTTCCTCGGCCGGCCATGTTCGTGGCGATGGTGACGTTGCCGCGCCGGCCCTTGTCGCCGTGTTGAGAGTCGTGCATGTGGCCGGCCTTGGCGACGATGTCCGCTTCGCGTGCGTGTTGTTTGGCGTTGAGAACCTCGTGTTCGATGCCGTAGCGTTTGGTGAGCAGCGTGGAGAGTTTTTCGGAGTTCTCCACGCTGGTCGTGCCGACCAGAATGGGGCGACCGTGGGCCAGCTCGCCGAGGGCCATATCGTAGGCGTCGGTCATGGTTTGCACGACCTGAGTATCACCTTCCTCGGCCCGCCGAAACGCTTCCAGCGCCTGGTTGACCTTCTCTTTCGCGGCGGGCTCGAGATTGCGAACCGTGCATAGGGCTTTCAGAATCGTTTCGAGGATGAAGGGATCGTTGGGCCGGCCCTTTTTGTGATACTCGTTGACTTCCTCGACGATGGCGTTGTACTTGCTCGCCACCGTGCCGTAAATTTTGTCGTTGTGATCGACGCGGTTGACCGGGCGGTTGGTCGGAATCTCGACCACTTCCAGCCGGTAGATCTTCATGAATTCTTCGCTCTCGGTGACGGCGGTCCCGGTCATGCCCGCCAGATTCTTGTAGAGCTTGAAGAAGTTTTGAATCGTGATCGTGGCCAGCGTCTGCGACTCTTCCTTGACCCGCACGCCTTCCTTGGCTTCAACAGCCTGGTGCAGACCGTCGGACCATTGCCGGCCGATCATCAGCCGGCCGGTGAATTCATCGACGATGATGACTTCGCCGTTCTGGACGACGTATTCCTTGTCTTTTTCGTAGACCACGCGGGCGCGCAGTGCGTTCTCGATGAGGTGCGGCCGATCCATGTTGGCGCCGACGTAGAAGCTGCCGATTTTCGCTTCGTCCTGGGCCACGGCGACGCCGTCGTGTGTGATCTGCACGGCTTTGCGCTCGCGCTGCACGACGAAATACTGCATGTGCCCCAGCGCTTCCGCTTCTTCCTCGCTGAGCATGCTGGGATCGAGCCTGAAACGTTTGAAGCCGTCGTCGAACTTGGGGTTCTGGGTGTATTGCTCGGGAATCTTGTCGCCCCAGATCGCGATGCGTTTGGCGGTCTCGTTGTTGGCCTTCTGCTGCAAGCCGGCCAGGAAGCGGGCGATGTTTTCCGCCCACTTGTAGCGCGTGACGTCGTCGTGTGCCGGTCCGGAGATGATCAGCGGGGTGCGGGCTTCGTCGATCAGAATCGAGTCCACTTCGTCGATGATGGCATAATCAAGCCGGCCCTGCACTTGCTCGCTCAGCCGCAGCTTCATGTTGTCGCGGAGGTAGTCGAAACCGAACTCGCTGTTGGTGCCGTAGGTGATGTCGCAGGCATAGGCCGCCTGCCGGACGCCTTCTCTGCCGCCGGAGTCCACGTTGGCCTGAATGTAGCCGACGGTGATGCCCAGCATCTCGAAGATCGGCTGGGCGAACTCAGCGTCGCGCATCACCAGATAGTCATTCACCGTGACGACGTGAACTTTGTCGCCCTGAAGAATCTTGAGGTAGGACGGCAAGTGGCAGACGATGGTCTTGCCTTCACCGGTGCGCATCTCGGCGATGTTGGACTGGAACAGCACCAGCCCGCCGACCAATTGACAGCCGAAGTGTCGGTGATCCTGAGCCCGGCGGGAGGCCTCGCGGACCGCCGCAAACGCGTCCGGCAGGACATCATCGACATCCGCGCCTTGGGCCAGACGCTCTTTGAGCTGATCCGTCACCGCCGCCAGCTCATCATCGCTCAGGCGGCGGTACTCGGGCTCCAGCGCTTCGATTTGGTCCGCAGCCTGCCGATAGACCTTGAGCAGACGCTCGTTGCGCGAACCAAAAACGGCCTTGAATACTTTGCTCAGGACATCCGCGCCGGCCAACCGTAACCTCGCTTCCCGATTGAGAACCCTCGTCCACCCGCGTCACGTATTATAGAACCCGACTCTACGAATGACAGCCCCCAGCGAATCGTGTGGTCGGCGCGGCGCCGTGGCCCATCGAGTCAAATGCGTCAATGAGGTTACGTCGCGAAGGTCACGATACGCCGGGGAAGGGGACCAGGCAGCAAGCACGGAGGATCATGCGACGTGACTTGTCGCTTAGCAGAGGCCGCGTCACCCAAATTCCGTCTCGAGCACTGGGTGATCCTCGTGAGTAACCCCATATGAAAAGTGCCGCGGACTCGGATGAGCCCGCGGCACTGCATTTCAGCATTAAGTTGAGGACGGCATCCTGCTCCGGACTGCTTAGAAATCCGCCGCCTGGGAAGCAGTGAAGCCGTAGATCAAGTAGACTTCGCCGGCGTTGGTCTTGTTGTTCGGATCAGCGAAGATGGCACCGATCAGCAGGTCGTCTTTGCCGTCGCCGTCGACGTCACCCGCATAGGCCAGGCCCTGCGAGCGCGTGTTGCGCTTGGTCTCCCGGCCGCCGCCGAGCTGGTCGCCGCCGTTGAGCCCGGCGAACATAAAGCCCTGCAACGCCGCACCGATTTCGCTAAAATCGTGGACCCCGGAGAGTTGGTCCATGTTGGTGATGACATAGACCACGCCCGCATTGGTGGGATCTGCCAGCAGCGGCAGACCGTTTTCGTCGAGGTCGAGCTGCCCGTCACGATCGAGGTCCAATCCGGGCGTGTCCAGCACGTCGTCCCCGTCGGAGTCAAACATGGGCTCGGCGAACGGTGCGGAAATCACGAGATCGTTCTGACCGTCACCGTCGAAATCACCGTTGCAGATCACATTGAACCCGGCGTGATCGTCGTCAAAGGCGCCCCGAATGCGGACCGCATGGCCGGCATCCACGAGTTCCTGGACGGAATAGCCTTCCGCGGGGCTGGGCAGGTAATCCGAGTCAGGATCGGGGCTGCCGAACACGATGATGACTTCGCCGCGCCCGCTCAGGGCGTCCGGACTGCCAATGACGATGTCGTTGGTGCCGTCGCCGTTGAGGTCGCAATTGCCCGCCAGCGCTTCACCCATGCGGGAGCCGCTTTCGCCGTTGATCAACATGCCATTGAGCCGGTTGGGATCGTTGCGACCACGGGCGATATCGCCCAGGTCGATGGCCTCTCCTTCGATCGTCGGCGGACGACGGTACACGACATACACGGCCCCTGAATTCGGGAAAGCATTGTTGGCACCATCGGCGCCGGGAGCGCCAATGAGCAAGTCGTCCAGGGCATCGCCGTTAAAGTCTGTGATCCCGATCATCGTTGCGCCCAACTCGTCGCCCGCGTCGGCACCGGTATATGTAATGGCGAACATCAACGAGCCTTCAACGTCCCCGATCAGATTATCAGGCGTGTCAAAACCGAGGTCCTTGATGATGTATTGGTGCGGCTTGGGCGTGCCGCCGTGGGCATCGATCCTGCTGAGACCATTGGAGAAGCCCGAGTTTGGGAAGGGGGAATGCCAGTACCGATGCATCCGCCACTGGTACACGGCTCCGGTGCCGGGCATGCCGTCGATGGTGCGGTTCGGCGCACTGACGAACACGATTCCTTCCGCGGGGTCCGGAGTCATCGAGATGGCCTGCCCGAACTGGTCCCCCACGCCTTGGCCCAGAATACGGGCGCCGACGGGGCCATCCTCTTCGGTGGCGCCGGGATAGAAGCCGCTGGCGGCCCGGTCGAACGGAGGAGCGCCGTTCGGGTTGCGGAAAAGGTCGGGAGCACCGTGGACGTGCCCGCAGATGTTTTGTGAACCACCCCCGCTGCACGGACCGGCCAGATCAGCAAACAGATCGGCCCGGACGTGCGGGTTACTGAGCGTTTGGTCGTAGGCCAGCGGGTGACTGGGATCCTCGAACGAGGAGTTTCCGCCGGTCAGGCCGGCATAGCTGAAACCGAACAGAGGCCCGGCGAGATTCTCGAAGCAGCCGTCGGAGCCGCCGGAAGTCTCGCAGCCGAAGGGAAGTCCCAGAGCCAGCGGATCACACTCGTCATCTTCAACATTGCCTTCGCAGACGAACAGGGAGTCGTAATCGCCGTTTTGGTCCGGTCCGTTGATACCCACGATGATCGACTCGCCGCAGGCGGCGTTGCTGTTCGTGTTACTGTCCGGCTCGGGGATGATGTAGACGATCTCGCCGGTTTCCAACACGTCCAAGACCACCGAACCCAATTGGACGTTGAACGTCGGCACGTCGCAGGGGAAGCACAGCGTCTTGATGGTCCCGGCCATGGGCGCCGGCTGGTTCAATTCGCCGTTGACGAACAGATTAGGAACCGCGACCAGGGATTCCTGCGGCTGAGTGTTGTTGATCACATAGAGGCCGAACTGATCGCCCGCGCACAGATCCGGGGCTTGGGCGCTGACCGTGTCGAACATCAATGGATAGGCATCCATGCCGTGTATCGGACGCCCAGGGATGACGTCCCCGACGATGCCCGGGCCTTGGTTGACGACGGGGGAAGGCGGAATGCACGTCGAGCATTCAAGGCTATCCACAAGGGGGACGCAGTCCTCGTCCCAACCATTCTGGTTCGGGTTGTCGGGATCATCCGGAACACAACAAATTGGGCTCACCGCACAAACACAAGCTGAGATGGTCAAGTTGCTGCAGCCTCCGTCCTGATTGGTCCCACAGCAATTGCCGACATCGGGGTTGCCATGGAAGACATCGAAGAACTCCTGACCCACGCGATCCAATTCGAGAATGCGATCATCGTTAAAACGGCCCGGGAAGGACGGATCAGTGATCATCGATTCGTGACTCGAAGAAACGATTACGATTCCGCCGCGCTCGAACTGATTCGGCTGCACCAAGGTGCCGAAACCGGCAGGCTCCACGCGATCCGTCGGGCGGCCTGGTTTCACTGAATCGGTGTCATGGAATCCGAACACGATCTCCGGCCGCCCGTCTCCATCGGCGTCGGGCACCAGACCCAGCGAGGTCAGCCCGGCGGTATCGTCGCCCTCGAGGTCCAGCAGGCCGTCCCCGTCGCGATCCTCCACGATGCCCGTATCCAAAAAGCCGTTGATGTACTGGGCGTCGAAGAAATGCGGGGCGCTCAGCGCGGGATTGTCTGCCAGGCCGTCACAGTTGAAGTCGGGCCACAGCGTGCCGTCTTCGTTGATGTCCAGGAAACCGTCGAGATCGATGTCCTCGTATTCGTCGAGCACGCCGTTGCCGTTGATGTCCTCGTCCCATTGATCCAGCTTGCCGCCGTCGAACTGGCGGTTCTCCGTAAAGCAGCCCAGCGTCAGGGTGCCGCTGCCATCGATGTCTTCGCTGCGCGGGTCAAAGCGGATGCCGAAAAACAGCAGGCCCGGCAGCGCATTGGGGTCGTTTGATCCGCCCATGTCCGCGCCGGTCGCATTCAGGGACCAGCGGCGATTGGAACGGTTGACACGCCCGTCAGAGTAGAGCAAATAGGCTTCGCCGCTGCCCACGCCGGCGGCATTGGTGAACAGGGGTTTCGCAAATCGGGCGCCGATGATGAAGTCGTCGCCGGCTTGGCCGTCGATGTTGCCGACCGCCAGGAAGTCGGTGCCGGCGTTGTCCTCGAACTGCAGGCCTTCAAATATGACGCCGTCGAAATGCCCGGGTAGATCCGGCTTGTCAATTCGCCCCGTCCACAGGACCGTCGGTTGGGTCGTCAAGCGGATCGGAACCGACAGCGCCGAGGCGGATGGATCGCCGGTGGGGACGTCGTTTGCATCCACTGGCGTGAGCGTCACTTCCACAACGTAGAAACCGGTAGTCAGTGTAATGGTATCCAGAACAACGGTCGACGGGGTAATCTCCAGGTCCTTGGCATCCGCCAGTGGGTCCGGCGATACCGGGGCGCCCGGATTGCCGAAAATGTCCGATTGGAACAATGCCAGATCGATCAAGCCCTCGCCCTGGGGCAAGTTGGTGTCCCACCGAATGACCACGTCCGTGCCCGGCGTGACCGTCAAGGGGTCCGCCGGCTGGACCACGGTGATGTCGCCCGTGCCGATGACGGTCAGTTGCCCCGGGGCATACCGGGCGTCGCTGCGGCGCCCATCCAGTTCGACGATGCCGCCGATGAAATACACGCCTTCGGGAATGATGTTCGAATTCACCGTCACCGAGGTGGCCGTGAGCGGCAGCTCGGTGGCAATTCGAGGCTCAGAACCGTCGAAGCCGTTGTCGTCCATATCCAGAAAGAGCGTGATGGTCGCGCCCTGCACGCTCGTGTTGCTGGCGGCGAAGGCGATGCTGATGTCCGTGTCGGTGAAGACGGTGAGGTCTTCTTCCGGCTGTGTCAGCGTGACGGTCGGGACCGACAGTTCGCTTGTGATGGTGACCTGGCCTTCCGCGTACGCGAACGCAACGGAGTTTGCTGAATCCGTGCACCGCAAACCAATGCTGTAAACGCCCTCCGGGACACTCAACGTGAGCCAATCGACGGTGACGTTCGTCGAGCCCGGATCCGTATTCCCGGTGCCGCTGGCAATCGTCACTTCCGTGCCGTCGATGATTTGATTCGTGTCGTAGAAAACTTCCCAGGACACGTCGTTTTCGAAATCGTTGCAGCTAAACGCGAGGGGTACCGAAGTCGTGGTGTTGAAGAGAATCTCGACGTCGCTGCTGGGCGCGTTGAGGGCCGGTTGGGGAAAACCGTTCACCGTGATCTTCACCAGTTGGCCCGAGCTGTTGCGGGCGTACTCGGTGTCGGTGCCGGCGGAGTTAGAAGCCTGGATCCCGAAATTGTAAACGCCCGAGACGATGCCCTCGGTCGCGAAGTTGGCGGTGCGGTTCTCGCCGCCGAACAGTTGTTCCGCGAAGATCACTTCGTTGCCGTTTTCGGGATCGGAGTCGGGATCAATGAATGCGATCACATTGTCCGGTGAATTGGCCACGCTGTAAGTGATGGTGATGATCGCGCCTGCGGCGATGTTGCGATCGAACAGCGGGGCGATGATGGTGACCACCGGCGCGCCCGGTTCGGACTGTCCCGGCGGGGGCGTTACACCGTCGTCGGCGGGTTCCTGACAAGTGCCGGCCATCGCACCGAATAGCAAAGCAATGGCACACAAAGACCTAAAGACAGTCGCCAGCGGGCGACCTGGGCTGATCAGAATTCTCATGTCAGCTACTCCACACACACACTGAATTCGTGGTAATGTCACTCAATCGCGAGGATCCCCATCGCCGACGGGAAAACCGCAACGGCAATGAGCCCCATAGTGCTAGGGACACAATCATTTATACGGCCCGGTGAAATGGCTTGTCAACCGCAGGAACCACAAAGAGATACAGCAATATTGGCCCACCCCCCGGGCGTACGTAATCGCCGCCGCCGGAAGTCCCGTGCATGGCAGGTTTTGGGGTCGGTTGCCCGATCTTACCGGTATATGTGGGAGGCGGGTCATTGAGCGTCAGCAAATCCCTCATCCACCGGCTGGAGCGAATCTGCGGCTCCCAGAGCGTCCTATCGGACCCGGACGAGCTGTTGGTGTACGAATCCGACGCCTACCCGCTGGTCCGGGCACTGCCGGGTGGGGTCGTTTTTCCGCTCTCGACGGAGGCGACTTCCCAGGTGCTGAAGGCCCTTCAGGACCACGAAGTGGCCTTCGTGCCGCGCGGTTCGGGCACCTCCCTCGCGGGCGGATGCCTGACCGGCAGCGATGCAGTGATGGTCTGCACCTCGAAGATGAAACGCATTCTGGAAGTCGATCTGGACAATGAATGCGCCATCGTCGAGGCCGGCGTGATCACGCAGGAGATCAGCGACGCCGTCGCCGAATACGGGTACTTCTACGCGCCCGATCCTGCCAGCCAAAGCACGTGTACCATCGGCGGCAACGTCGCCACGGACGCCGGCGGGCCGCACACTCTGAAGTACGGCGTGACCGGACACCACGTCTTCGGGCTGACCGTCGTCCTACCCTGCGGCGAAGTATTACCGCTCGGCGGCCGCACGCAGACGACACACGGCTACGACCTGACCAGCGTGTTCATCGGCTCGGAAGGCACGCTCGGACTGGTCACCGAGGTTACGGTGAAACTCACGCGCCCGCCCGCCGCCTATCGCACGGTGTTGGCCGTGTACGACCGCATGGACGATGCCGGCAACACGGTCCGTGACATCATCGCCGCGGGCATCGTGCCGGCCGCGCTGGAGATGATGGATCAGGCCATCGTTCAGATTCTCGAGGATGCCTACGCTTATGGCTTCCCGCGCGACGCCGAGGCGGTTTTGGTCATCGAGCTTGACGGAATCGAAGCCGGCCTGGACCGCCAACTGGATCGCATCCTGACGATCTGCCGCGAGAATCGTGTTCGGTCGATTGACGATGCCGCATCGGCGGAGCAGCGCGCTGCGCTATGGAAAGCGCGCAAGACGGCCTTCGGCGCTCTCGGCCGGGCGGCGCCGACCTGCATTACTCAGGACGGCGTGGTGCCGCGTAGCGAGTTGCCGCACATTCTGCGATTCGTCCGGCAGGTGGCCGACAAGCACGACCTCCGTGTGGCCAGCAACTTCCACGCGGGCGACGGCAACATCCACCCGAATTTCCTCTTTGACCAGCGCGATCCCCGGCAGGTCGAAGCCGTGCAGCGGGCCAGCCACGAAATCCTCGCCGAATGCGTCCGCGTGGGCGGCTCAGTGACCGGCGAGCACGGTATTGGAGTCGAAAAGACGGAGGCCCTGAAATTGATGTTTAACGACGCGGATCTGGCCGCCCAACGGCAAGTGAAGCATGTGTTTGACCCAACCGGCAGAGCCAATCCGGACAAAATCTTCGCCTGACCAGAGCAAACGGACGAATGAGTCTGAGAAACCCATGAGTGCTGCCAGTGAAGTCATCCGTTCGATCGAGCGCGTCGTCGGCCGGGCGGCGCCGACATCGGACGCCCCTGGCGGACACAGGCTCGGCGGTGCGGAGCCGGAGTTGACGGTCGCGCCCGAGAGTGAGGATCAACTCGTCGAGATCGTGCGCGTTTGCAGCGGCGGAAAGGTCATTCTGGCCCCGATCGGAGCCGCCCTACAAGAGTTCGACATCCGACCGCGCGGAGACACACGGCCCGTGGTGCTGGTCTCGACCGAGAACCTCCGGCAAGTCCATCATTATTCGTCCGAAGACCTGACACTGACCGTCGGCACCGGCCTGACGCTGGGCGCTCTCGACGACTTGGTGCGCCCCAATGGACAGCATTTGCCGTTCGATCCGCCGTTCAGACGCGCGGCGACGCTGGGCGGAGCGATCGCGTGCAACGCCGTCGGTCCGCGAAGCCTATCGCACGGACCCATCGGCCACTCGATGACCGGCGCATCGATGGTTCTGCCGAATGGAACGCACGTCAAGTCGGGCGCCCGGACGGTCAAGAACGTCGCCGGATATGATTTGCACAAAATGTTCATTGGGAGTCACGGTTCACTGGGTATTCTGACGCGCGTCTCGCTGCGGCTGAAGGCGCTGCCGGAGGACTTCCGCCTCGTTCGCCTTCGGACCGACAGCCTCACGGATGCACGGTCGATGATCGACCGCCTGACCCGCGGCCCGACGAGGCCCTGCATGATCGAAATCCTGAATCCGATTGCGGCGGCGAACCTCGATTCGGATATCGAAGCAAGCCACACGCTGGTTTTCGTCGGGTACGAGGGTGCCACGGACGAGGTCGAATGGCAACTCGACCAGATTGATGCCGCCTGGAAACGGCAAGGCGTGCGTCTCGATCGCGACGACTCCCGCAAGCAATACGAAGTGCTGACGAGTTGGCCGGAGCGCGGAGCGGATTACGCATTCGAAGCCGTCGCGCCGGCTCAACACAGATGGGCGCTGATCGAATCGTGCAGCGAACGAGGAATCGCCATCATGGCCCACGGCCGCAACGGCCCCGTGCTGGGCTGCGGGACGGGCGATCTCACTCTCCAAACCGCCGCTGCCCTGCGCGCGGACGCCGGCCCGACCGGCAGCGTGAAGTTCACGCGGCTGCCCGAGGGATCAAATGTGCCCCCTACCAGCTCCCAGAAAAAGACGGCCAGCACGAGCACATTGAAGAGGGTTAGCCCGGCCAGCCAGGGCAGATGCGCGCTGCCTAGTTCATATGGGTTACCGAAGAGCCAGCGCTCAAGGTCCGGCGCGCCTGCGGCATCGGGCATGCTGAGCAGCAGGTAGCCCAGCGCCATCATGGCTGCGAAGACGACCGCCATCCCCGCCTCCATGAAGAGCCCGCCCCGGCGCGCAAGCCAGCGGGCAAGGACCACGCTGAAAAGCCCCGCGGCAAGCCCGCCTGCCAGGTATGGCACTTTCCAGACATATGCCAGCACCATTCCCGGCAGTACGCTGTGGGCCAGCGCATCTGCCATCAGGGCCAGCCTGCGCAGGACTAGGAACACCCCGAGCATCGCGCAGTTAACCGCCAGCAGCACCAGGCACAGGGCCACTGCCAAGGTAATCTCACCCACAGCGAGGACTTCCCCTCCATGTAATTGGCCTGGCGGAAGCTGCGCGAGGAAATGCCCCGCCTCGCCTAGCGTGCCGTTCAGCCTTCCAAGCTCAGGTTCAAGCATCGTTATTCACGTTGCCAAAATACCTTGTGGAAAGGGCCTGTGGCCCCGTCCATTGGGCGGGGTCAAAGACCCCTTCCACCACTATCTTCTTGCGCCAAGCGCCATGGTGCGCAGCTCATTCCCGTATGCTGATTCGAGCACGTCGGGGCGCAGGACTTTTTGCGGCGGCCCGTCTGCGACAAGCCAGTTGCGGATAAGCAGGATGCGCCCATAGCCTTCGGCGGAAAGGTGCTGCAGGTGGTGGTCTACCACGATGACGAGCTTCCCAGCCTCGACCAGGTCCCCCAGCACCCTGTGCATCGCGCGCTCGCCGCGGGCGTCAACATGGCTGTAGGGCTCGTCAAGCAGGTATACGTCCGCCCCGGACAGTAGGCAGCGGCCGAGCAGGGTCATAGCCTGCTCTCCCCCGGAAAGGCTTGAGAAGGCGTGGCTTGCCAGGCCGCCGATGCCAAGTTGTTCAAGGATCGCAAGCGCGCGCCGGCGCTCGCCGCGCCCCGGCCGCCTGATCCATCTCCCCCGGCATAGCGAGCCCAGCAGCACCACCTCCAGGGCTGTCAAGGGAACGTGCAGTCCAAGCTCAGGGTTTTGCTGGAGCAGCGCAATGCGGCGGCGCTGGTAGCGCAGGGGCTTGCCGTCGAGGGTCGCTATGCCGGAGAAACTTGTCAGCCCCGCCAGGCAGTGAAGCAGCGTGGTTTTCCCCCCGCCGTTGGGCCCCACTATGCCTACGAGCTGACCGCCGCTGAAACTTAAGTTGATTCCGCAGAGCACCTCGCGGTCCTCAAGCTTCACCGAGCGTATGTCAACGGCAAGTATAGTCGTCATTTAAGAGCGTACATGCTAGCAGCCCGCGCTCAACACAAGCGTGGCAGGCTCCGGCATTACTCAGCTACAATGCCTGGGTGGCCGCCGCCCAGAAATGGAAACCGCTTCTTGTTGCAGTCCTGGCCCTGTTGCTAGTCGTAGCCGCATACATCGCGCCGGGCAGCAGTGGATGGATCAAGGACATGGAAATCATCGCCATGACCTGGCGCTACCAGGTGCGCGGGCCGCAGCCGCCCGCTAAAAACACCAAGGTGCTGGGCATCACTGAGAACACCAGGCAGGCGTTCGTGGACATCGGCGTCTACTATCCATTCCCCCGCGAATGGCACGCCCTGGCGCTTAAGCGTCTCGCGGACGCCGGCGCCCAACTGGTCGTGATGGACATCCTGTTCGATGCGGGCGGCAGCTGGGACGAGGCGTCGGACGAGGCATTGCGCGACGCCATCAGCTATTGCAAGAGGCGGGGTTGCCAGGTTGTGCTGGCAGCGGGGATCGAAGAGCAAATATACGGCGAGGGCATCGTCAGCCGCAGCCTGCTCACCCCGGCGCCGGTCATCATGGAGGCCCAGCCGACCCTGGGGATGACAAACACCCAGCCCAAACTGAGCTACCGCCTAGTCGAGAGCGTGCAGCAGAGCCTGCCCCTCGGCGAGTCGGGCGAGGAGGTGGCCTATTACTCCCAGCCCGTTGCGGCATTTAAGCATCACTGTGAAGCGTCGGGGCGCGACTTTGAAGCGGAGATGGCGCGCGCCGCGCCACAGGAGCCGCTCTTCTTCCGTATCAACTATTGCGGCCCGCAGGAAAAGTTCGACGGCTTCGTCTACAGCTACGAACGCCTGTTCTTGGAGGAGCTCAACGGCGGCGAGATGGGGAAGATCAGCCCGGAGAATGCGCAGGAGCTCAAAAACATATTCTCAGGTGCGGCAGTGTTTCTAGGCAGCCGGGCCAAGGCGGACAACGACTACTTCAGCACGCCCTTCGGGCAGATGTTCGGCGTGGAAACCAACGCCCAAGCATTTGACACGCTGGACCGCAGGCGGTTGGTCTTCGGTGTTCCCCCGGTGGCAGTGCTTATCCTTGCCGCGCTGCTGACACTGCTTGCCTGGGGGCTGTCGCTTTGGCGACCCATCTGGAAAGGCGCGCTGGCGAGCGGTGGAATTATAGTGGTTATCGTCCTGGGCAATCTTGCTCTTTTTGTAACCTTGCAACTGGAGCTTGCGCTGTCGGTGACACTTGCCTCCTTCATTGTGCCCTTCGCGGGCTGCACCGTCTACGGCGCCATCGCCGAGGAGGCGGCCAAGAAAAAGATACGCGAGCAGTTCAGCCGCTACGTTTCGAGAGAAGTGGTTGACCAGATCATCGCGGACCCGAGCCTGGCGGACCCCGGTGGCGTCGAGCGCACGGTTGCCCTGATGTTCAACGACATACGCAACTACAGCACCATTACTGAGCGCCTTGCCCCGCATCAGATCGTGGAGTTTTTGAACCTCTACTTGGGCGACGTGACGGACATCATCCGTGCAAATGGGGGGTTCCTCGATAAGTACCTGGGCGACGGGCTGCTGGCCTGCTTCGGCGGGCCTGTTCCCACGGATGATCCCGCGGGCGACGCGATAAACGCCGCTCTGGAAATGATCAGGGCGCTGCACGAAAAGATAAGGCCCAAGCTCGAGGAGCGGGGCTTGACGGTGTTTACCGTGGGCATCGGCATACACGTAGGCAAGGTGGTAATGGGTAATATAGGCAGCGCGGAACGGGTGAACTACACGGTGGTGGGGGACGCGGTGAATGTTGCCAGCCGCGTGGAGGCGCAAACCAAGGAGTTCGGCTGGGCGGTGATTGTCACCCGCGAGGCGAAGGAAGCGTCCTGGCAGCAGTTCGACTTCGAGTTTGCCGGGGAGCACCAAGTAAAGGGGCGCGAGCAGCCGGTCGAGATGTACAGGGTGGTAGACCCGCAGGCGCCGGAATTGTACCGGCTCTAGGGCTGGCGGAAACACTGCAAGAATTACTGCAACTTTGGCTTACTCGTGCCGATTACTTACTGTGATAGCGATGAGGTAAGGGATGGATGCCCCAGTAGAGCAAATTTTGGTTCAACCCTGGGAGGAGCTGCCCCAGGATCAGCGCGAGCTATGGCACAAGCGCATAACCAAGATCGCTCTGCCGCCCCTGCTAACTGACGTAGGCGCCGATTCGTTCAGCCTGGAATCATTTGATCCGCGGCAACTCTCCGCGAAGGTGTCCCAGGACGCGGTGCTGGGTGGCAAGCTCCTGGCGGTAGCCAACTCGGCGAAGTTCGGTCTGACCCAGTCTCTGACTTCGATCCAGCGCGCGGTGGTGCATCTCGGTTTCAACCTGGTCAAGACCATCATGGTCGCCTATCAACTCGAAAACACTTTCGAGGGGCTGGCCGACCTGCCCAAGGAACTAATGACCTACGTGCGCCGGCTCTCGACCGGCGCATCGATCATCGCCCACCACTGGGGCCATGCGGCAGACCTTGACGACGCATCCACCGCAGCGACAGCCGCGTTGCTCTGCCGCCTCGGCACACTGGTCCTTTGGATTGGAAACCCCACCCCCCCCGTGTTGTACAGGCCGCAGCCCGACGAGATATCACGCCTGATATTCGAAAATGAGACATGGAACATCACCACGCCAACGTTGAGCAGCGTGCTCATAGCCCATTGGGGCTTGCCGGAGCCGCTGCCCGTCATAGTGGGCCGGCGCTGGGAACCGCTGGTATATGATCTGGAGGCGTGGCCGAATAATCGTATGATTACGCTGATCGCCGCAAGCGACGTCTTAAGCCAAAAATACCTTGCACATCCAAGCTCTACGCCCGGTGAGGTGTTTGAAGCAGAGGCATACGCCACACTCAAGGCGAACTTGGTCAAGCAAGGCTTGGTAGACGCCCTGCGCAACCTGTGGCTGAGCCCACGCTTGCAGCGCGAACTGGCCAGCGCTACAGTTGCCTAACCGCTTCCCTTGCATGCTTTGCAATTGAATCGCAGGCAGCGATTCCACGTCCAGCATTTGCGGGTACAATAAGTTGATCATAGTGGAGCGTGGCAACATGCGTATATTTCTATTTAGCGGGCTAGTGGTCTTGGTGCTCAGCGGGGCTGCCTTTGCGCAGACCGGCTACGTCTACCAACCCTCTGGAATTGAGTTTGAAAGCTCGGCGCCCCTTGCGCGCGGAGAGACGGTGCAAGGGCTGATCCTGCTTGACAACGGGATGACCGCCCTGGGCGGCCTCTACGTCGAGGGGGTCGTGACCGACGATCTCTTTACCTACTGGGTGGGAAGCTACGGCGGCGACTACTACTATTACGACGTCTACAACAAGTACTGGAAGCCGGGGCCGGTTACCTACTACCGCGCCAGCCTGAGCTTCCAGGGCGAGCAGGTTTCAGGCTGGACGCGGGCCTTCGGCCCCCATATAGACTACGGCAACTTCTTCGGCCAGGACGGCGTGCTCTACAAGCGCATCAACATCGAGCGCAACCGCAGGCGCAACACCAACCGCCGCAGGCAGATCGTCTATACCTACTTCGTCAACATGGCCACGGGCGAGCGCAGCGACGGCGAGGGCCTAGCCTACCGGGTCATCGTCGACGGCGGCGCGGCGGTAGAGCTGATCGAGCAGCAGATAAAAACGCAGGAAGAGAAGCTTGCCGCAATCGTGGAGGAGAATCCGGCCTTTCCGATGTGGGAAGTTCAGGCGTTTGTGGCGCCTGAGGTAATCGCCGTGCCGGACACCATTCCGCACACCGGCGAACAAAACCTGCTGGAGCTGATCGAGTCTGAGATCGGCCCGCTCAGCGTGGAAGGTGAAGCAGCCGCGCCCAAGGAAGAGGCTGGCGCGGAAGAATAGAACCGTGGCTTGGCCGCATCTGCTAATATCGTGGAGGCGTTTGTAGCGCGGCACTGGTGGGGCGGATGTCCCTGTCTGCCATTTGTTACGAATGGCGGGCCGTAGGGGCGGGTCCCCGACCCGCCCGCCTGCCAATGCTGGGCGAACATAGGGTTCGCCCCAACAAGGCGCAGGGTAGAGTAGCGCCGGTAAGACCGGCAAGTGGGAATAGGCATGGAACAGAGCGAGATTAATTCAGCGCTGACGGCGCTGCGGATGAAGCTTGCGATCCTCGCCGGCCGGATCAAGGATCTAAACGCGGCGCTTGAGCCCTTGGAGCAAAAGGCGCTGGCGGCGCGCGGCGAGGTACGCGTGCGCAAGGCAATCTTCGCCCAGGCCAGGCAGATCATCGAGCGGCGCGAGCCGCAATAGGCCTGCGCCAGCCATATTGGGACAGGAGGAATGGCCGCACTCCAAACAGTTGCCAGTGATCAGTTGCCAGTTGTCAGTGGTCAGTTGTCAGTGGTCAGTTGTCAGTGATCAGCATTCCTCCAAATTCCCAGTAGGTCAGGCCTCCGCGCCTGACATCAACTGCCTGGGTTGCGCGAGCGTCCCTGCTGGTGGGGCCGGACTCCGCCATTCCGCTAGCCTCCAGGTTGTGAACAACGTTGTTCGCTTCTGCCTATTCTTCACTTGCCGATTCTTCGCCTAGCAGCGACATGAAGTCCTCGCGGGTGCGCAGCGGATCCAGGTCGCTGTCGCCCCTGGCATGGGGCAGCATCTGCGGGTCAAGCTCAAGGGCAATCTTGAGCTGCTCCATTGCATCGTCGAGGCTGCCGGAAAGGCTCAGGGCGCAGGCCAGGTTGTAATGGTGCCCTGCGCTTTCGGGCTCCAGCTCGACCAGCTTGCTGAATATGCTGGTCGCCGCGGCGAAGTCGCCGGCATATAGCTTGTTGTACCCTTCAAAGGCGAGGGAGACCGGCCGCGCGAGGTTTAGCAGCCGCGCAAGCTCGTGAAATGGATCCTCTGCGTCATCCACGCGCAAGTCGTATTTCACGTCGGTGAAGCCGCCATAGCCCGCACCCTCCTGGGCGACTTTCAGCGCGGCGCTCTGCATCCCGCGCGAGTCCCCGCCCGCCGCCTGCCCGGCGATAAGCGCCGCAAGCATCCGGCCAGCGAGGTCAGGCGTTTCAAGCGCGCGGGCTTCCTCATCCGTCAGCTCGCCCAGCTCCACGGAATCCGCCTCTTCCATAGCAGCCGCCATTGCTTCGACCACCCCAGGACCGGCGAGGATGTTTCCCTGCGCCGCGTAAACTATGCCGTCCGCAGTTACACCCGCGTGCCCGCCAGCCCAGTCCAGGCAATCCTCGCCGGTATATGTGGCGGCTACTCCGGCAAGGCTGCCTGCAACCCCCAGCGGCAGCATGGATGTCAAATGGTGCGCATTGGTGTCCGCCGCCGTTTTCAAGGTCACACCTGGCGTCGCTTCCCTCACCATCACCATGCCGACCTGCCTGTGTGCGCGATCCTCGTCATCCTTAAGCAGTTCCAGGATGGCCGCGTCGGGCGACGTTCCCTCCGCCATGAGCTCTAGCCCGCGCACTCCGTAGGTCGTGTTGGCATAGGCCTGTGTCGCCACAGCGCCGACGCCTGCCCTGCACCAGGGCACAACTACCCCCACGCCGAAGAACTTGCTCTGCACCGCCACGCCTACCTCGCCCGTTGCCGGATCGTAAGCGGCCACTGAGAATGTCGCGACAATTGGCCGCAGCGCGGAGCGGGCTGCGGGAACCTTATTCAGCGCGGAGCGGGCCGCGTGATCCTCTTTCGGCACGGCTGGATCATGCCCGGCCAACGCCAGGCAAGGCACCAGCACGGCAGCTATTGCTAGGATTCGCGCAACGGCGTCAACTTGCAATTGCCTGTGTTCCTTGGGTGTATGCATCATGCACCTCACACAATTAGTTGTCAGTTATCAGTTATCAGTTGTCAGCGACTTCGGACTCCTCTCTCCGGACTCCGGGTGGGTCAGGGACCCACCCCTATACTCTTTCTTGCTAATGCAGGAAATGGCGATAGGGAGCGAAAACAAGCGGCAGCTTGAACTTGTTCGCCGCGGCTACCACTTCCATGTCGCGCTTTGATCCACCGGGCGCCACCACGCATCCGACCCCGGCCTTGGCCGCCAGTTCAATACTATCAGCAAAGGGGAAGAAGCCGTCACTTACCAGCACGGCGCCCTGGGCCTTTTTCCCCGCGGACTTAAGCGCGATTTTCGCCGCCGCCACCCGCGACGTCCGGCCCAGCCCCGCGCCGATCATAAGGCCGTTCCTGACCCCG
>JACZTW010000163.1 GCA_022573485.1 Planctomycetota bacterium | reverse complement strand
GAGGAACGGTCGTGGTCCGCTCGGCGCCGCTGGGCGTTTCCAGTTGAACGATGCGGGCGATCCCGAAATCGAGCAGCTTGGGCACGCCGCCGGAAGTCACCAGAATGTTGCTCGGCTTCAAGTCACAATGAACAACGAGCGCCCGATGAGCCGCATCGACCGCCGCGCACACCGCACGAAACAATTCCAGGCGATCGGTGACGGGCAGGCGGCGACTGTCGCAGTACTCGTCGATCGGCCGGCCATCGATGTACTCCATGACCAGATAGGGCATTCCCTCGGCCGTCGTGCCCCCGTCGAGCAGGCGGGCAATGTTCGGATGATTCAGACGGGCAAGCAATTGGCGCTCTTGATAAAATCGCCGCAGCAGCGCCTCCCGGCCGCCGCCGTAACGGATGAACTTGACGGCCACTTGCTGGTCAAACTCGCCGTCGTCTCGAACCGCCCGGTACACCGAACCCATTCCACCGCTGCCGATGATTTGTTCCAGGCGGTACGGACCGACGCGATCAGGCGCCGACGTCAGTTCGCTCCCGCGCAGCAACGCGTCCGGCGCGGGAACCGAGAAACCCTGCCCCAGCGCCGGGGCCTCGATAACGTCCGTCCCTTTGGAGTGCGCCGCCAGCAGTGATTCGACTTCGGCACGCAGCATTGCGTCTGCGGCACAAGCTTTGCTCAGAAAATCAGACCGCTGATCTGCCGGCAGATCCAGCGCTGCGCTGAATAGATCCTGCACTTCTTGCCACTGATCAGGAGTCATCGGGATCACCCTTCCCCAGCTCACGCGCCAGCCACGCTTTGGTGACCTCCCATTCGCGATACAGCGAACGCGGAGAGATGCCCAGCGTCTCAGCAGTTTCGTCCATGGTCAATCCTCCGAAGAACCGCAGTTCAACGAGCTTCGCCTTGCGAGCATCAAACTCGGCCAGCTTGTTCATTGCTTCGTCAAGGGCCAGAAAGTCCACGCCCTTCTCCGGAGTCAACGCCATGGATTCCTGCAACGGCAGCGCCTTGCGGCCTCCTCCGCGTTTGACGGTTTGGCGGGCCCGGGCGTGGTCCACCAGGATATACCGAATCATCCGCGCCGCAGCAGCCACAAACTCCGCGCGCGTAAACTCCTGGGAACCGTCCTGGCCGGCCAGGCGGAGGTAAACTTCGTGTACCAGCGCGGTCGGCTGAAGCGTGTGGTCGCTTCGCTGGCCTTCGAAAAGCTGATAGGCCAGGGCACGCAGCTCGCGGTACACCACGGGCAGCATGGCCTCCAGCTTGCCGGCTTGGTCACTTTGATTCTTGCTCAACCCCATGTCCTTGCGATCCAGCCTGTCAGTGGCCCCTTTGAATTGAATTTCATAAATTCTCGCAGAAACCTGGCAGCCGGAAACCGCGGAACACGTATTTGTTTCTGTAGAGGGGTGGAATGGATCGGTTCCACTGCTGCTATCGGCGCTCCTCTACGTATTGTACGCGTCCTCGGGTTGAACTTTCAACACAGCCGGGTCACCGGCGCATCACGCTGCTGCCGCCCCACTCACGACGAGTGGCGGCAGTGCGTGGGAGGTGCGTGACAATCTAGTCCTCCGGGGAAGCGGACCGAAGTGGGAATTCGTTTGAAGGATGTTATGGCAACTTGCGGCAGTGACTGCCGCGGAAAGTGAGGTACGCATGTTGAACACTCATCTGGCAAGACAATGGGTGCCGGGTATTCTCGCCGGTGTGGCGCTCACGGTGGGCGCCTTGTCAATCTCGGCTCAAGAGAAAGAAGCACAGCGGGAGCAGTCGGTAGCGGTCACACAACATGCCACGCCGGCCGCTGGACCGCAACTGCTAATCGAAGAGCCGGTTCATGACTTCGGAGAAGTGTGGATCAAGCCGACGCTCGATTACACCTTCGTGATCAAGAACACGGGCACGGCCGTTTTGAAAATCCTGAACGTCAAGCCGAGCTGTGGATGTACGACGAACGGGGAATACGACCGCGAAATCCCGCCCGGCGGGACGGGCCGGATCCCTCTCAAGCTCCGAACGAGCAACCTGACCAAGTTCACCAAGCGGGTGACCGTGACCACCAACGATCCCCGCAGCGCCTCTTTCAAACTCACTCTGACGGGCACCGTCAAGCCGTATGTCACCGCCACGCCAAGCAGGCTGCGATTATCCGGAGTGAAGCCGAACGAAGAGATCATCGAGATCGTGCGGCTCAGCGTCGTGCCCGACAACGTCGAACTGCAGGTCGTCGAATCAAGAAAGCCGAGCGGGTTCCGTGCAACTTTGCAGCCCGGACCTGAGCCCAAGACGTACGACCTCACCATCGTAGGCCAGCCGCCCTTCAAGGAAGGCACAAGCTCAGCCAAGATCCTCATCAACACGGGCCTGCCGGATCAGCCCACAATCACGATCCCCGTGATCGTCAATGTGCCCCATCGTGTGCAGATCAAGCCGACCAAGCTGTTCATTCGCAACTCGGCTCGCGCCGGCCGGCCGTACGAAGTGATCGTGACCAACAACGGTGACACGCCCGTCGAAGTCTTGTCGGCGACGACCGGCAATCCCAAGATCAAGCCACTGGTTGAAGAACTGGAGAAGGGCAAACGCTACCGCGTGACGCTGGAGATCGCCGACGGCTACGAACCCCCGACCCGCGGCGACATGCTGACGCTGAAACTCATGGACGGCAGGGAGCGCCAAGAACGGATTCCGATCATTTCCCGACTCAGACAAGCCAAAGCCCGCAAGCCGCAGCCGACCCTCGCGGCCTCCGAGGCCAAGCCAAAGGAACTCTGAACCGCGCTCCACCGCGGCGGATCAACAGGACTGAGTGCTGAGAGCTGATAGCTGACAGCTTCTTCGCTATTCCATATCGCCCTGTGATTCAGTCGGGCGATCGGGCAGGGCCCGGGCTCGGCGCTGGTAGAAGAGCTTGAGGCTTTCAGACTGACCGACCGTGACCTCCACGCTTCGCAGGCCCACCGGCCGGAGAACGCCGTCGATGCTCCAGCGCAGGAATCGCCGGCCTTCGGACAGCAGCGGCGCGGTCACCGTCACCTGCGTACCGTTCACGTAGGATCTGGCGAAAGCAGTGAAGCCGTCGGCGTCTACTTCCAGATCCAGCGGGGTGACCTCGATCAGCGTGTCAATAACATTGGCCTCGAAGTACAGGTTGTTTTGTCCGGCGCTCGGAGGCACGATGACCAGGCAGTCGCGGGCCGTGAATGAGCTGCCGTCCGCCAATTCACCGCTCAGCTCCACAGTGGTGACGCCGCTTTCCGCGCCCAGCCCCAGCGCCAGCAGGTCCGAGGTGCGGAACTTCAGTTCCAGGTCGGCGATGCCGTCCGAGCTTTGATCGCCGTTGCAGGCGCACCCGCCGCACTCCACGTCACCTTCAAACGGATGGTTGAGATCCTTGACTTTGATGTGGCCTGCGAGCGGAGCGATGCTCGGGCCGCCCGCGTCGCCGCACACACGCAATTCCAAACTGCCGGGCACGGCGGTGTCCGCGGCGAAATCGACATCGCCGACCAGCACCATCGGCACCACGCCGTTGCCGTTGGGGTTCACCGGCGCGGGACAAGCGCCCTGCTTGATTACCAGTGTGCGCACCTGCCCGCAGACCGGCGGATCACCCGGCGGGCATTCGTCCGGCACACCGTCGCCGTCACCATCAGAACTCTGCCCGAAGAAAATGTCGGCCAGGTCGTTCGTGCCGTTGCAATTGCAATCCAACAGTTCGCCGTCGAAGGCCAGCAGGAACGACTCAAAATCGGACCCGTCAATAATTCCGTTTTGGTCGATGTCGTGAACCGCACATTCGTGATCGGGGGTTATGGGCACATCAATCATCGAGCACAAGAACATATTCGTAAAGTCATCCACCAGCACGCCGTTTTCGCCGTCGGCGTCGAACTCGCGCCGGCCCAGCGAATCCAAAAAGGCAATCACCGCGGCCCGCTGCTGGTCATTGAGTCCGCCTTCGACCTCACCCGGCGCGCACTGGAAACCGCTGCCGGGAACCGTGAGGCTGTCGGGACACTCGGCCATGGTGCCGCTCAGGAAGCGCTCGGCGGATGCCCCGGCTTCGCTCAACAGGGCGCAGTGGCACGCAATCGCCGCCCGCATGCGATCTTCAAAGCTGCCCGCCGCCACGCGGCCATCATGCCACATGGGGTCGCGCGTGCGAATGCCGGCCAGCGGCGCGGTCTTGAGTTCTCGAACACCGGCGTCGCCCGCTTCAATGAAATCAGCAGCCAGACCCACGTCATGCACCAGATAATCGGTGTACTGCCGGATTTCCTTGTTGCGGATGGCGTCCTCCAAGCCCGGATCGTCCGGCGTCATGAACGCGGGAATGTGGCAATCGGCGCAACCGATGCTCACGAAAAGAACTTCGCCGGTCATGCCGGACTTGGGCGTCTGCGGCGCGGCGGTCAGAAAACGCTGGAAGTCCGCCAACTGCTCAATGAACTCCACGCCGATCTCGGGATCCGCCACGGTGTCGCAATCCGCTAATTCGGGAGGATTGATCCCATTGGGATCGTTATCCGTCGGCTTAAACGGATTCGTGATACCCATCTCATTCTTCGACGCGCCGGCAGAGAAGGTGATCATCGATGGGGCGTGCGCTTTCCAGCCGAAGCGGCCCACGTGATCCAGATCATCTTCCACCGCGCCGACAATCACGGCCTTGCCGCTGACCTCGGGCGACGGCGGGTAATCCGCCCAGAACTGAATATCCGCGTCGGGAATGGCTTCGACTAGCCCGTAGCCCATCATCCCGTTGGTCACACGGAAGGCGACGACGTTCGCTTCATCAGGGATGACCTCCAGACAAGCATCGTCGATCGCAGACTCTTGAAAGAGCGAGCCGCCCAACTCCGTCAGCGGATCGAAGCCGCCTTTGTCGAGGCGGCCGGCGCGAGTCACCGTGACGCTTCCGGGGCCGCCGAGCGGGTTGCTGTGACAGCCTCCACAACTGTCATTGTTGAAGACCGGGCCCAGTCCTTCGTCAGCGGTGAAAACGCGCTCGAATTGCTCCCGACCGACGAAAAAGCGTTCCAGTTGCTCCGCCGTCAATCCGAGCAACGGCGCGCCCATCCGCTGTTGGGGGATCATCGGATCGCCGGAGGACATGGTTCGCCGAGGGGCTTCTGCGGATGATTTCGACACCAGCGACGGTATCGAAATCATCAGCGCGCCGCAACAAAACCCAACCAGGCCAGCTTGTCTGAGAATCCTTCTGAGATGCATCGTGCTTCCTCCCGCAATTCAGTACCGTATTTAGAACAGAAATTCCCCGACTCTCCCGACCAGGAGTCTGGAATCCAAACCGCAAATCAATTCGGGGGCATCAGCTTACGAGCACGCACCCCACGCCCCGAGCAGAACCGCCAAATCCGACGCGCCGACGAGGCCGTTACCGTCGAAATCGGCCGGACATCCCTCGCACGGCCCCCAACTGCCCAGCAGCATCGCCAAATCGGAGGCGCCGACAACGCCGTCGCCGTCCAAGTCACTAGCGCAAGGAGTTTCCTCGCACACCAGATGCTCGATCTCAAAATCATCGATGCCCGCCTCGACCACGGAGCTATCCTGCGCCTGGACCGCATCGGCGACGCCGAATCGAACTCGGATCTCCGCCGACGGGGCGACAAAGTCGCTGACCGCAAACTCAACCACTTCCCAGGCGCTATTCGTGGCCACGGTCGCATGCACCGCGGTCCAGGACTGCCCGCCGTCGTTTGAGATTTCCGTCAGCAGGCGGTCCTCCCCGGCGGTCGAGTTCGTATAGAACCACCGCGCGTAGCGGATGGTCGCATCCACCCCCGAGAGATCGAAGGTCGGCGAAATCAAGTACGTCGGCCCGCCGTCCACATCCGAATCGGAGGCGTTGTCGCACCCGCCGCCCATGCAGTTCTGAGTCACGAACGCCATAACATTGCCGGTGCCCGGCGTGGCATCATTGTTCGGAGCAGCCAAGCCGCCGCTGTAAATTGTACCGTTGGGATTGGCCTGCTCCCACTCGCCGCTTACCAGAGAAGGGTCGCTCTCGATCGTCCAAGCGGAGACGTCATTTTCCATGTAGTCGCTAAAGGCGAGCGCCGTGCCCAGCGTCGCAACAGTGCCGTACGTGTTCGTCGGGGCGCCGACGGGATCACGGAATTCGAAACCATTCTCCAACTGCGCCTCAAAGTAGAAGGCTATCTCGTCGAGACAATCCGCCGCGGGCAGGGCGCCCTCATAAAGATCTTCGCCCAGTGACGTCATCGAGACTTCGACGAACGCGCCGCCGTTCACTGAATAGTTTATCGTCACAGCATCCGGATTGATCGTTGTTCCAATGGGGCTCAACTGGACTTGAATGGTGTACTCCTCGTTCGGCTGCACCAACTCCGGCAGGCCGTTCGGATAGTCAAAGCCGATGTTGAACGGCGGAACACTTATCCAAACCTGGGTGCCGCTGCAGCGCCCCGCAACGACATCCAGGAACCCGTCACCGTTGATGTCGAGAACAGCCACGTCGTGCCACCCGGTACGCATGTTCGACGGGATGGCGGAGGTTTCCTCGACGAAGTTCGGCGTGTTGCCGCCCCGATTCTCATATATGTGCGTAGACCTGGCGCAGCCCGGGATATCGACGTCGACATCCGTGATAATCACATCGTTGAGGCCATCGTTGTTTAGATCGACGATGAGACTATTGCCGCCAAATCCGCCGCTGTTCGGGAACGTGCCCTCGCTGTAATTCCTGTGGCCGCTGCCGTCGTTGTTACCGGCGATCAGGAAGCGGTCCGTGCCGTCATCCACGATCACGATATCCAGCAGGTCGTCGCCGTTGAGGTAGCCGACGGAAATGAAGTACGGGGCTAAACTGTAAAGGACATCATAGAAATCAAAGAACCCTTCATTGTCCAAATCATTGTAAGTGATCGCCACGTGAGTCGGCGCGTTCAACCCTGTCTGTTTGATCACGTCCATGACGCCGTCGTTGTTCATGTCGCCGATGGCGCTGGCGGCACCGAAGGCAGACAGGAGCATCGTCGAGTTCATGCGAGCGGTGCTCTCGTCCGCAAAGAAGCCGTTGCCGTCGTTGATCAGCAGCCGGTTGTTGTAATCGTAAATCTGCGAGGGGCCGCTGTCGTAATCGCCAAAGTACAAATCCGGGAACCCATCACCCGTTACATCGCCGGCAGCCACGGAGCAAAAACGTGGTCCCGCCGTGGCGTGCATTTGCGGAATGCGGGCATCCTGATACTCAAAGCCCTGCCAGATCCCGCTGCCCGGGGGGTCGTCCCGCAGGTTCATGTACACCCGCGGATGTGAAATATGCTTAGCTTGGTTATCCGTCAGCGTGGTCGCCGTCACCATGTCCAGCCACCCATCGCCATCCACATCAACCAGTATGATATCGCGATCATTGGTCGGGGTATTGAATCCCTGATCGCCGGGGATGTCCGACGCCGTCGCGTACTCGGCCGTGCGATCGACCAGCACGCCGCCCTCGTTCATCAGCAGCACGTTTACTCGTTTGCCGGTACTGGTGAAGGGTTGCTTGCGGACGATGACCAGGTCGGTATCGCCGTCCCGGTCCAGGTCGCCCCAGGCATAGTCCTTTTCCTCGAGATCGTTGACCACGAGACTGCTCGGCGCGTTGATTCGAGCATTCGTTTCATTGGTGTACTCCACGAACTGCCCCTGTGCGGCTCGGGGCCCGACAGCCAACACCAAGGCTGAGCCGACGAAACAGAAGACCACCCTCCTGGTGGAACTGATGCAGGTAGACATAGAATCTCCTCTACGAACTTCAGGATCGCTACAAAAAAAATCCCCGGCATGTCGAGCCGTGGGATCTAAATGGTTTAGGAACAAGCGCCGCGTCGGGCGGCGCGAGCCCAATTCAATCCTGGGATTGAATCGCCTTAGCCTCATTCGCCTGATTCCCATGAAACCCAAAGATCCGCCACACTGCCGATAGAATAGTCATTCTTTACCGGAAGTGCCCCTCGAAGAAATCCAAATCCACATGGCAGAGAACAGTGTATTCATTATACTGCGAAGCCCGATTCTGTCAAACCAGACCCGCTGCACAGTGGATCCGTGGGCACAGGCCACTGATGGGTTTCCATCGTGAGGCCGCCCTAATGAGAGCCCGGCCCTTCTCCCGATCCAGCGGTTTCCTAATTTCTTGGTGGACCATTGTTTGTAGAAAAGCTCGGCGAAGTGAACATTAGAACGTCGCCTGCGGCCCAGCTTCAGTAACCCAAGCACCCGCCCCGAGCAGGCGGAATCCGCTTGATCTCGTTGATTCTCGGCCGGCCCCGTGGGATAATCGCGGCAAGCTGGGGGCGGTCCCCGGCCCGCCGGAATGATCGGCACGTCGTGCGAGGCTCGCCAATGCGTAAACGGGACGTTGGCGACGCGTTAGGCAGATGACGCGTCACCCAAAGAAGTCCCCTCGGAATATCCACTCGGGGTGACATGGCTTGGGGCCGATCCGAAGACCCCTAACCGGATGTATGATTGGGGGGGCGCAGATACAGCATGGTGCGGCAGCCATGAGGTACGGAGGGCTTACGTCAGCGGAGATCAAGTCATGCGTGTTATCTACACGAACGAAGCGCCTCCTCATTCTTTCGCAAAATCTGTATTTTTAGCCGGTCCGACTCCTAGAGATAAATCAGTATTGTCTTGGCGACCAAAGGCATT
>JACZTW010000162.1 GCA_022573485.1 Planctomycetota bacterium | reverse complement strand
GCTTCTAATCGTCGGACTTCCTTCCCCATGTATCAAAATCCCACCGCCGAGATCCCCCGACAAGGGCCCGCTCGCAAAGCCGGCGGTGATCTTGAAACCGTCGATCACCGCTGTACTATCTGTGCCGCTGCCAATCAACACGTGGTAGCTGTTCTCACAATAGGCACCATCAACACAGAGACTATCACAAAAGCTGGCTGCTAGATCAGCACAGACTGAATCCCACTCCACAAGGCAACAATTCGGCTCTGCAAAAAGGCAAATGTTCTCCTCACAGTCTGCATCCTCACATCCCGGTGTTCCGTTGGCAAAGCAGCAGTTGTTAGGAGGGATCGAACACACGCCTGAAGCATCGTCATCGTTGAGGTCACCGCTGAGGATCGTCTCGTTGGCATCAACATCCCGAGCGCCAAACGTCCCGTCCCCGCCACCGGGCGGAAAGCCGCCGTAGATGGCCACGCCGTCTCTAAGCCGAAATGTCGCAGACCGGTTACCCGGTGTCTGTGCAGGCTTGTACGTCCCCGCGGCGACCCAAACCTCAGTCGAACCGCATGTGACGGCGGCAGCCAATCCATCCTGTAGGCTGGTCATTGCGTTCGCCCAAGTGGTTCCGCTGCCGGTGCCGGTAGCAGATGCGTCCACGTAAATCGGGTCGCTGCAGCCCCCCTCCGCCTTGGCGGTCGTGTCCGGTAGAACGAAAAGGCAAAAGAACAGAATCGGTAGGAGTAGTCGAGAGATAATTGCTTTCATGTTCGTGAACCCTCCTGCGATTGCTCGCGCGTTACGACGTGGCTATGGGCGGCGTGAACCTCAACCGCCAAGAGCGTCCAGGCCAATGTGATGCACAAAGCGAGTGATGGTGTGCGATGCATGTCTTACCTGCCCTTCTGAGCAGTTGCTCGGCTGAGACTTGATACGCGTCCTATTGTACCCAACATGATCCACCCGATTCAAGCGAGGATCCCGGCGCGCCGGGACCGCCGTGGGTCACGTCTGTTTGCCCGCTCCCAAGGGCCAAAAAACGGCTTTGGAGGTGGAATGAGTGCTCATTCCAAGGAATGAGCCATTGGCTCCAAGGAATGAGCCATTGGCTCCAAGGAATGAGGCATCCGCTCCTTGGAATGAGTCATCCATTCCAAGGAATGAGCCGCCCGCTCCAAGGAATGGGCCATTCGTTCCTTGGAATGCGCCGTCCATTCCCAGGAATGAGCCATCGACTCCACGGAATGGGCCGCACATTCCAAGGAAGCGACCGTCTGGGGATGTCCCCGGGTCGTCCGGGGAAGGCACCCGATCATCCGCTGCCCTCAGCCGGCCACTCGGGGAAGGCGGCCGGCCGCCCCGGGATGGCAGCGAGTCACCCGCTGCCATCAGCGGCCCGCTCGCGGAGGGCGGCGGGCCGCCCACGGAAGGCAGCGATTGATCCGGGGAGGGCGACGGATGATCCGGGTAGGGCAGCGAAGCTTGCGGGCCAGGTGGCCCATCTCGTTCGTCCGCCGACGGCGGGCGTCGAGGTGGGGGAGACGAATTTCGACTCATCCTGTTCGCGACGTTGAACGCAGAGAATTCGAGTGCCCCATCTCACCGCTTCGCTAATGAGATGGACCGCCGTGTCTTGTATGTTGATCTCCAGACGCGCTCCCCTTCGGGTCGCCGCTAAACGATGTTCTCCCACATCGTTTTGACACCGGCGCGACATCGTGAGCATAATGACATGCATGACCTCTATCAGCGAACCGACCGCCGCCACAAGTTCGCCCGACTGGAACATGATCCAGGAGGACATCCTCTGCCCGCTGTGCGAATACGACCTGAGGATGCTGACCGAGCCGCGGTGTCCGGAGTGCGGGTATCGGTTCGACTGGCCGGACGTGCTGGACCCCAGCCGCCGGCTGCACCGCTACCTCTTCGAGCATCATCCCGAACGCAACTGGTGGTCATTCTGGAAAACCGCGCTCGGCGGCCTGCGGCCGCGCAAATTCTGGGCATCACTGCAACCTGCTCAACCGTCAAGTGTGAAACGATTGATCCTGTACTGGGGATTGATCGTGGGAGTGATGTTGTTTGGCCTGGGCGGACAATTCGGACGTGCGGTCATCAACACGCAGAAGGACTTTGTCGCGTACCGAGCGACGTCGGCGGCGTATTTCAAGAGCGCCAGCCAGTGGAAGACGACGGTACTGGCTCAACACGGATCCATCCAGGCCTACCTCGACAGCCAGTATCCAGAGCCTCCCGACATACGATTCTTCCTAATAGTCTTGTTCTACGATGACTTCTTTCGTACGTTCCTGCCGTTCTTGGTGAGTTACCTCCTCTGGCCTTGGTTGACAATACTCGCTTTATTGGTGTTTCGCTGGTCCATGCGAAGCGCGAGGGTCAAAACGGTACATGTCATCCGTTGCGTGATCTACAGTTTCGATATCGGAATCTGGATCGGGCTGACTGTCCTTGTGGCGACCGGAGCTGTCTACGTGGCCACCTCGTCAGCCGTGCTGATTCTGCCGCTTCAACCCGGCTTGGCCGTCCTGTGCCTGTTGATGGGAGGGCATGCGGTCTATCGCCTGTGGATTGCTT
Organism: Planctomycetota bacterium; assembly: GCA_022573485.1. Taxonomy (GTDB): domain Bacteria; phylum Planctomycetota; class Phycisphaerae; order UBA1845; family CAIVHJ01; genus JACZTW01. The sequence goes on along the minus strand of JACZTW010000162.1, from coordinate 6,125 downwards.
ATCGAAAGTATCTCAAATTCAGTCACCCTTTCCTGACCATTCTCGCGTCCCAAGGCATGGTTTTTCTCTTTCTCCTGTGGCTGATCCTCGAATGGCATTTGCGAGGCCGCACGCTGATTTAGAATCTCCCTCCTATTAGCTTCCCTTGAGGCGTTGGTGCGCTATATGATGACGTGTGGCGGTCGAACGCCGCTGGGCGGTAGGAATTCTCATGATCCAATGTAGCGACTGTGAACTGTGCCAGCGCGGGGCGGATGGGGAGATGATCTTCCTGTGCGACCCGTTCACCAACATCAAAGAGCCGGAGTGCCTGGCCAAGTGGCAACTGCTGCGGCTCAACACGCTGATCCAGCAGCATGAGCGGCTTCAGCAAGTCTACGATCGCCTCGCGCCCATGCAGGAGAAGCTATTCAACTACATGGAACGCGAAATCGACGAACAGGAAGATACGGAAAGCTGGAAACGCAGCCTCGACGAGGACGACGAGGACGAAAGCCCACACTGAAAACACCCAAGGGTCCGCAGATCCCGGCGCGCCGGGAGAATCCCGACTGGTCGGGAGTCTGCGCGAGGCCTCGCGCGGGTTAAAACCCGCGGCTCCTTGAAAGAATCCGAGTATTCAGACAGAGCCTAAATCGCTCCTGTTTGCCACCAGCTTTAGCTGGTGGTTAGAGGATCTACAGATCACCCTCGAGCCGGACCCTTCAGGGTCCGGACCATCCGCAGGTCGCCGAGACCGCGGTCCGCAGCATTCACAACAAATTGCATCAAGCGGCTCTGGGTTTCGTGAGGAGCCACGCATGATGGAGCAGGTTTTTGGCCCATCTCCATCGGAAAACACGGTGCTTCCGGCGCGCCCAGGCCGGCATAGCGACTCACAGCACCCAAATGATCGACGCTGCGCTCGTGCAATGCGTACGCAGTTTTCTGCAGTTCGGGATGATGCCGGCAACGCGATACCGTACTCGGGTCCGGCAAACAGGCCGGACGCAAGTCTTCCGGCCAGTTCTGCGGCTGGCACGCCCACACCATCGGCCGATCCTTGAGCGTCGCCCACAACACCACACGGAGAATATCCCGGTCGCGGTCGCGACAACCCACTGGCATCCCTTCGACAAACGACAACGATTCCTCTATCATACACCACACTTGGCCTTTCATGGCTTACCTCCTTGATCCGTCCCTGGATCTGTAAGAAACCTGAAGTAAGCCTGGGAGCCATTTATACTTAACGCAAAACCGAATCCTTCACGTTCATGCAATTTGTTGTGCAGGCTGCGGACCGCGCTCGTACCGACCTGCGGATCCGCCACGGCGGAGACCCTGAAGGGCTCGGCTCAAGGACATCCAAGGCCGAGTGTGCCCCGCCGGGCGGGGGCACTCATCCCTCGACGGCGGCCGGAGTACGAGGACACAGGGCGTGAACAACGTGTACGCCGGCTGAGGCAACACGCAGCGCTTCACCAACTCGGCATTGATGTTGCGGAGCGTTGGGTTCGTTTGGCCAATACGCTTTTCGCCCATTTTCGCTGCCCGATCCGAATGTCAAAGAGCCAACCGCGTCGGCGCGCACCATCACCGCACGACTTCCACCTATTCTTATGACTTGCCGCGTGATCGACGACCTCCCGCGTGCCAATAGCGCGCCGAGGTGCCGGTCAACTCGCTGGATGCTGTTACACTCCCGTTAGTAGCTTGTTCAAGTCCTCGTCCCAATCCTTGTGGGCGTACTCGCCCTCATCGAGGATTTGGAACCTGAACTCGTGGTTCTCGAATCCCTCGCCGAGCTTCTGCCACGTCACTTCGTGTCCCACATCCTCGAAGACCCTGGCAATCTCCCGCTTGTAATTCGTGTCCTCGCTGCCCTTGAGGTGTTTGCCCTTGCTCTCGACGACAAAGACCGTGGCGAGCGGCAGCTCACGCTGGGCCTTTCCCTTCTGCACGATGAAATCGGGGTAGATTCGATTCTTCCGATAGCCCTGTACCGAGAAGTGCGACGGGCCGACAAGGTTGCGATACCACCACAGCACCTGTGGATGATGGTCGAGATAGAGGGCGACGCTTCTTTCATACTCGTTGATGTCGTCGGGCGCGAAGTCAAAAAGACTCTTGCTAACAGCATTGTAGTTATCGTGCTGGAGTGGTTTGGTGATCCGGACGGTCACTTCTGCCGGTATCTCGAACCGCCCCTCCACGCAATCCAGGTAGAAGCAAAGCTGCCCACGCTGATGCAGCCTCTTGAACGCCTGTTGCGTCAGAAGATCCGTTTGCTCCCGAATGAATCCCTCGATCCGCTCTCGCAGGGCCGACTTTACCAGAGCCAACTGTCTTTTGATCCCTTGGAGTCGGCCGCACACTTCGTCAACGACGACTCGAAGCTGCGTAATGCTGAACCATTCCAGCCCGAGGTTGGCGACAAGCCATGCCTTTACGCGCTCGTCATCCTCCAGCACAACCGCCGTCTCTTCCCGCGACTGAGCGTCCCGCCCCAAGGTGATCCGGATGAATTGCTCCTTCGCGTCCTGCAATTGTTGCGAGAAATCCCAGACTACTTCGTCGTACTTGAAGCGGGCCACTTCGACTTTGCCAAGCAGGTGCTTGAAATAATCCAGTGCTTCGTACCCGTCGTCGCTCTTCACGCAGAACCGCGGGATGAAGATTCGCCCCTCAAACGGCTTCTTGTAATGCTTGCGAAATTTCTCGCGGATTTTCGCCTTGCGTGCGTGGACGGGTTTGCCCTTGTCAGCGCTCTGGTCGGAGACGCTTGTGGCATCGCCTTCGTACCCCTCCTGCTCCAGCGCCCGCTTGACATCCGCCACAACATCCTTCGATTTGCGGTTCAGGCAGTAGACATAGCTTTCGTTCAGGTCGTCGTAGGCGGTTCGTTGCTGGTACGGCTGACGCAGAACACGACCCACGAGCTGCGTCATGCTTCGTTGACTACGTGTGTTGCTCAGCGAAACAAGAATGTACGCAAACGGGCAATCCCACCCCTCTTGCAACGCCGCCTTCGTAATGATCCACTCAATCGAACATTCCGGATCAACCAGGTCGATTCCTTCGATGTCGTCCTTGTCGGCCGTCTTGATTGCGATCTTCCGCTCATCGACGCCGAGCTTCTGCATGAGGTGCGTCTTTACATCTTCGCTATGAACGAATCTTGCCTCCCGCTGATCCTTGCCGGTGCGTTCGACCTGCACGAGCACGATGGGACGTATGGCATCGTCGGCGCGGCCGCTCGCCCGATAGTGCTTCTCGGCCAGCTTGCTCAATTCCGTGCGGCGGTCGCGTGCCGCCATCAGTACATTTTTCCACGACTTTTGGTTGGAGTTGGCGATGTTGATGGGAAGCTTGATCATTTCCTCATCAAGTAACTCCTGCCCGCTGACCGTCACCAGCACATTTGCGTCGCTCGGTGTCGCGGACAACTCCACGACGATCCGAGGGTTGAAATCCTCGATCGTCTCCCTCGCCAGCCTGCTCGTAGCCCTGTGCCCCTCATCAAGAATGACTGCCGGTTCGCACATGCGCACGAGGTTGGCGACGGAGGTCGCTGCCAGATAGGCGCCGGTGTCGCCGTTCTCTTCGAGCATATCGAGGTTCGGGATGCGATCCTTCAGCACCTTGTGTTTCTCCGGATCATCTTCAGGCGGAAAGTGGGCAACGATATTGCCGCCGCTGTCGCGAAAAAACTTGAGCGACTCCTTGTCCTGCCGATTCGTACCTTGGAGCTTGACCATCAGGATGTTGAGGTTCGACGCGAGTTGCCCCGGCGTAAGCCTTGCGATTTCGTGTTTCTCCCAGACCTCGATCCGCCGCGACAGCGCGAACTCCAGCGACTCGCGGTAGAAGTGCCGACGGTCGCGCAGGGCCTTGAGCGTGTCCTTGTATATCTGATCACTCGGGACCACCCACAGCACCAATCCTGCGCCGCGACGATCCTGCAGGATGGTTCTATAGATCAGCCCCAAAATCTGCGTGGCCAGCAGTGTCTTGCCGCCTCCGGTGGGAACCTTGATGCAAAACGTCGGCAGGTCCCGATTAAGCCCGTTGCGTCGTTCGCTCGGGTAAGGCCGCGGTATCCCACACTCTTCCCACGCATCCTTGCCCGCGTGTTTGACATTGCCGTCGGCAAGTTCCTGGGCCAGCGCGTTCAGATAGACGCGCACCTCGTTGACGACGCGTTCCTGATATTGCTTGAGCGGCATCCTTGCACACCCCTACTTGAGATTAAACGGCACCAGCATGGGCCGCACCTTCTTCTTGTGGGCTTGCTCCCACTCGCGCAGGTCGTCCCGGTGCAGCCAGATTTTCTCGCAGTATACGACGAGAATTCGGTTGGAGTCATTCTTGGCAGTGGTCTTCAGGAAATCCATGTCAATCGGCCAGTCCACCTTCCGGTTCGGCCGGTAGAGCAGGTAGTAGCTCGTGCCCGCATGTTCGCCGATCTTGCCCGTCTCGGTGTCCGCGCCAGCCTTATTCCATTGACTGCTCGTCTCGGTATAGAACACGTACTTGGCGATGTCGTCGTAGGACGGAAGCCGCTCGCCAAGGTCACGGTACTCGCCCAGCAGCGGCTCGTCACTCACCCGGGCATAAGAAAACGATCCGCCGAGGGCGTCCACATGTTCTTTCCGCGACTTGCCCTTCGCCATGCGGCGGACATGTGAGTAGCCCCCGATTGCACGCTGGATACGCGTCCCTGTAATAGCTTGGCAAATGTTCGTTTTCTTGTTCTCGTGTTGCTTGCTGTCGTGGGGCATCTGAACGAGGACGAACTTCCTGTCGCCACCGTCTTCCTTGTTCATTTCCAAAACCGCGTGCCCAGTTGTCCCGCTGCCCGCGAACGAATCCAAAACTAGATCGCCCGGTTCCGTCGAGATTTGAATGATGCGCCGGATGAGGTCGAGAGGTTTTGGTGTCGTAAACACCTCTTTGTCAGAGAGGATTTTCAGGTACTCCTGCTTGGCACGCTGTGTATGACCAACCTCGCGGTAATCCCATACAGTTTGTGGGATCAGTCCTTTCTGAACTTCGCTGAGAAACCGCTTGATCCGGGGAACATTATTCCCATCCTCTCCCCACCAAATCCGACCGTTGGCATCTCGCTCCCAGAGCGTGTCTTCGGGAATGCGCCAGTAGCTCCCCCCGGGTGGGCCATCAATCACGCGCCCGCCTGGACAGGTGATCGCGTACTTGCCACGACTGTAGTAGTTGCGCGCGTCAAGACCGCCAGATCGCCACGGACCTCTCGGATCGTCGTCGGGGTTCTGGTAATCGTGCTCCTGTTCTTCCGTCCTCGGCAGCAAGTTCCTGTTCCACGATGGGAGGCTTCGGGCATAGCTCAAAATGTAGTCATGGCTCGTTGACAGGTATTTGCTTTGCTTGGGACCTGTGCTATTCCGCCAGATGATCGTTCCGATGAGATTCGTCTGCCCAAGAACCTCGTCCAGCAACATTCTGAGGTGATGGATTTCGTCATCCCCGATGCTCACGAAAATCGCACCGTCTTCTCGAAGAAGCTCCTTGAGCAGCATGAGCCGCGGGTACATCATGCAGCACCACTTGTCGTGTCGGCAGGCGTCCTCGCCCTCCTTGCCGACGGTCTTGCCGATCCATTCCTTGAACTGCGGCTGGGTCAGGTTGTCGTTGTACACCCACCCTTCATTCCCCGTGTTGTAAGGCGGATCGATATAGATGCACTTGACCTTGCCCGCGTGGGTGGGCAGCAACTTGGCCATGGCGGCCCCGGTTGCGGCGATGCAGAAGGGGACGCCCGCGCGCTCGAGCTTCTTGCCGGCGACTTCGAGCATGCCCGGTGAGATGTCGAGGCCCTCCGCCTTGCCCTCGGGACCGACACAATGCACCAGGTGGAGAAGGCTGCTGCCGGTTCCGAACCCCAGCTCGAGGACGTGCTCGCCATTCTGGACGCCCAACAGCTCTTCGCCGGCCGCTCGAGCCTTGTGTTCGCTGGCGTCTGCTATGAAGTCGTACACGCCGCTGATGTGGTCGTAGAAAGTACGGTTGCACGGCCCCTGCGGGCGGAGGTTGTGAGCGAGGCGGCTCATGATCTCAGGTTCTCGGGGGCGCCGCCGCGTGATGCATCTGGATTGGGGGCCGTCCCG
>JACZTW010000161.1 GCA_022573485.1 Planctomycetota bacterium | reverse complement strand
GCCCAAGACGCCGCCGAAGCACTCGTTTCTGTGCTTGCGCGCCAGCTTGTTGAACACCACGAGCAAACGCTCCGCGCCGTCGGCCAGATCTTCACTCTCCGGCGGATGAATACTGCCCGGGTCTTCCTTCCATCGTTTGTACGCCTTGCCGAACCGTTTCTTGAGTTGCTCGGGCGTCAATCCTTCCCACAATCCCATTCCAATTTCCTCGAGATGGGCGACCTTCTTCGCTTTGGTGTTCAACCGCTCGGCCAGCAGCCTGGCGGTCTGATCACTGGGACTGCGGTCGCTGCAATAAATCGTCGCGGGCGCGTGGTCGGCGAGCATAGAGGCCCACTGCTCAATCTGCCGTTCGCCTTCTTGGTTGACGTCGACGGGCGTGCTCGATGAAAAGCGACCGGCCGCCTGCCAGTCGGTTTGAGCACAAGGAATCAAAACGGCTGAGGTCATTGTTCTGTTTCCGCCGGTTCTCACGAAAGCGGGGTGCCAAGTTCTGTCTGAAAACCACTGTAGCGGTCGGCGTCTCTGCCGACCGATCCCGGCGCGCCGGGAACACGGAGGTCGGCCGCTACGAAAACCGGGGTTTCCGACAGAGCCTAACGCTCGCCGCCTGCCGCTTTGCTCGCCTGCGCCGTTTCGCGGATGCGGGCCATGGCCGACACTGGGTCCGAGGCGCCGAATATAGCAAAACCGGCGACGAATATGTCGGCTCCATTCTCCGCGGCTGAACCGACCGTCTGGAAGTCGATGCCGCCATCGATCTCTAAGCGCTGATCGGGCCTGAGGTTACGGCTGATTTCGGCCGCTTTCGGCAGCACCTCGGCAATGAAGCGCTGCCCGCCAAAACCAGGCCAAACGCTCATCACCAGCACCACATCCACTTCCGATAGCAGCGGCTCAATCGCTCCGAACGGCGTGTCCGGGTTCAACGCAAGCCCCACATCACAGTTCAGTCCGCGCACGTGGTCGATCACTTTGCGGGGTTCGTTGGTGGCCTCGATATGGAAAGTGTAGTTGTTGCTGCCCGCCTTGATAAACGGTTCGGCGTATTTGTCGGGATCGGTAATCATGACGTGCGTGTCGAAGTACAACTCGGTGCAACCGCGAATTTTCTCGATCACCGGCACGCCGAAACTTAAATTAGGCACAAAGTGCCCGTCCATGATATCCAAGTGTAGAAGATCCGCGCCGCCTTCCTCGACCATCGCAATCTGCTCCTTCAGTCGGCCGAAGTCCGCCGACAGCAGCGATGGAGCAATGCGAATGCGGGGTTCTTTCAAATCCTTCATGGTTGTTCAATGCAAGAGTGCAAGGAGCCGCATGCTTTAGCATGCGCGAACACAGCAAGTGCCGAGCGATCTCGTAGTTCGGTTGTTCGCCCGAGTCCACTAGGCCGAATCTGGCCACAAAGGCACCAAGACACGAAGAACATCAATGGAAGTGACCATCACTCTGATGTCAGCCAACGCCCCATGAAAGCTGTTTGTGACAGACTGTTCACTCCTGACATAAGAAAGAACTATACAGCTTTCTTGTCTTCGTGTCTTCGTGGCAAGAACAGTGCGAGAGACCCGGACTACTCGTTACTCGTTACTCGTTACTCGTTACTCGTTACTCGTTACCGGTTACTGGCTACTTTGGCTGCGGCCGAAGGCCGCGCCAAGCTAGGCATCGTCCAGCACTTCAAGGGATTGAAACTGCCGGCCTTCGAGAAATTCGAGGCATGCTCCGCCGCCGGTGGAGACATGCGTGATGCGCTTTTCGATCCCCGCCGCGATGAGCGCGGCTGCACTGTCGCCGCCGCCGACAATGCTGATCGCCCCGCCGTCGGTCGCCTCGGCGACCGCTTGGGCGATCGCCAGTGTGCCCGCGTCGAAAGGCTTGGTTTCAAAAACGCCCATCGGTCCGTTCCACACGATGGTTCGGGCTGTCGCGAGAATGTCGCAGTAGCCGGCGACGGTTTGAGGGCCAATGTCCAAACCCTTCTTTCCGGAAGCGATCGCTCCGCTGATCACCTCGCGGTCCGCACCTTCTTTCAGTTCGGCGGCACAAACAATGTCCACCGGCAGCTTCAGCTTGTCGCCGGCCAACTCCATCAGCCGTTTGGCTTGATCGGTCTTCTCAGGCTCAGCCAGGCTGTCGCCGACACTGTCGCCGCGGGCCAGCATAAAGGTGAACGCCATCGCCCCGCCGATCATAATTGCGTCGCAGCGCGGGATCAGCGCTTCGATCACGCCGATCTTGTCCGACACTTTCGCCCCCCCGAGGAGACACACGAACGGCCGGGCGGGATCGACCACAGCTTCGCGGAGGAATTTCAATTCTTTCTGAACCAAGAATCCCGTTACGCGCGGCTTGTCATCCATCAGCAGCGGCACAGTCAACATCGAGGCATTGTCGCGATGGCACGTGCCAAACGCATCGTTGACGTAGACGTCACCCAGATCGGCGATTTTGCGGGCGAACTGGCGCTTGCGGATTTTCATCGGCTGGTTTTTCTCGGTATCGCTGCCCTTGATCGTCTCTTCCGGATGAAACCGCAGATTCTCGAGCAGGACGGCTTTGCCCTTGCGCAGGGATGAAATGACTTCCGGCTTGTCATCCGTGGTGTATTCGGGAACCAGCGGCACGTCCTGTCCAAGCAATTCGCTGAGCCGGCGGGCCACAGGCCGTAGCGAGAAACCGGGATCCGGCCGACCCTTGGGCCGGCCCAGGTGGCTCATCATGATCAGGCGACCGTCGTTCTGAAGGATGTGCTGGATCGTCGGCAGGGCCTGCACGATGCGACGATCGTCGGTAATCCGACCCTGACGATCGAGCGGCACGTTGAAGTCCGCGCGAAGGAGCACGAACTTGCCCTCGACATCGACTTGATCAATTGATTTCTTCACGGGCGAACCTGCCTGATGCAGAGAATCGGATGTTTCCAAATCAACACGAAAGCTGCAAGCCGACGATCCCTCAAAGCGCGGCCATCTTGGCAATGATGTCGGCGGTGCGGCATGAATAGCCCCACTCGTTGTCGTACCAACTCACCACCTTGACCATCCGCCCGCCCGAAGCGGGCATGGTCAACGTACTCAGCGAGTCGAGAATAGAACTGTGCGGATCGCCGATGATATCGGTGCTCACGATCGGATCTTCACAGTAAGACAAAATGCCCTTCAATTCACCCTCGGCGGCTTCGCGCATGGCGTTGTTGACGTCGTCGATGGTCACGCTCTTCTTAAGCATGGCCGTCAGATCGGTCAGCGAGCCGTTGATCACAGGCACGCGTACAGCAAAGCCGTTCAACTTGCCGTTCAGTTCCGGAATCACCTGTCCCACCGCTCGGGCTGCGCCGGTCGTCGTCGGGATCATGTTCACCGCAGCCGCCCGCGCCCGCCGCAAATCCGAATGAATCTGGTCGTTCACGTTTTGGTCGTTGGTGTACGCATGGATTGTCGTCATCAGGCCTTGTTCGAGGCCGAACCGCTCGTGCAGCACTTTCACCAGCGGCGCCAGGCAGTTCGTCGTGCAGCTTGCGTTCGACACGCACTTGTGCTCGGCAGTCAGGCCGTCACTGTTCACGCCCAGCACGACCGTATAGTCCGGCTCGTCCTTCGCCGGCGCGCTGAGCACGACCTTCCTGGCCCCCGCGGTCAAATGATCGCCATAGCCGCCGCGCTCGCCGCCGCGCGTCATGAAAATGCCCGTCGATTCCAGCACCACATCGACGCCCAGATCACCCCAGGGCAGCTTGGCAGGACTGCGCTCGCTGAGCACTTGAATCTCGTCGCCGTCCACCTCGATCACTTTGTCGCCTTTGAGCGAGATGTGGCCCGGATAGCGCCCGTGGGCGCTGTCATACTTCAGCAGGATGGCCAGCGAACTCGCCGGGGCCAAATCATTGACGGCCACTATGTCGAACTTCGTCTCATGGGCCATCATCGCGCGGCACGCGATTCTGCCGATCCGTCCAAAACCGTTGATTCCCACGCGAATGGCCATTGGCTTTCTCCAAATTGACGTTCGTTCTTTTCTGCCGTCGACTCGCGAATGTTAGAAGATACATCCGCAATTGTGCCGGGTCAACTCTCCGCGCGAGCCGTCCTGGCAAAACTCCTGTAGCGGTCGGCGTCCCTGCCGACCGATCCCGGCGCGCCGGGAACACGGAGGTCGGCCGCTACGAAATCGGAGTTTCGAGACGGAGCCTAGATCGGGTACTTTCGCCCCGGCGCGGCTTTGGCGAGATTGTACTGACACCTTCCTGTTCGCAGGAGGTCGGCCACAATGTCGGCGACGATCGGCGCGGTGGCCAGACCGGTGCGGAAGTTCCCCGTCGCCGCGATAAAGTTGCTCAAACCGGGAACGAATCCAAGGAAGGGCCGGCGGTCGGGCGTGCCGGGACGCAGCCCGGCCCAGGTGCGAACCACGGACGCTCCCGACAGGATCGGCACATACTTGATCGCCAGCGCCGATAACCGGGCGACGGCTTGTGCGGTGTTGCGATTATTGAAAGCGGAGTCATGTTCCTCGGTCGAGCCGACGAGCACGTGCCCGTCGTCGCGCGCGACCATGTAAAAGTGCTCTTCTTCAAGAGAGATGATGTGCCGAATCGGCGGATCGGGCATCTTCAGCAGCAGGATCTGCCCGCGTACGGGATGAACCGGCATGTGCTCTGCCAGCAATGGATCGAGTTGCGACGACCACGCCCCCGCGCACAAGACCGTGGCCTCGGCGGTGGCGTCGCCCTGTTGAGTCTGCACACCGAGCACGCGCTCGCCGTCCTTCAAGAGTGCCCGAACTTCGCAGCCTTCCTCAATCCGAACGCCGAGCGCCACGCAGCACTCACGCAATGCTTCGAGCAATCTCGGGGTGCGGACCTGGGCCGACATGCGCCCGTGTTGCACGCCCAGCATCTCGCCGGCCAAGTTGGGCTCCAGTTCCCGGGCCGCTTCCGGCGTCAGCGTCTTGGCGATGGGCCGGCCTTCGGGCGTCGTGCGCTCGCCGATGGCCTGGACTTCGCGCGTCGCCATCTTCATGCGATTGTCGTCAAGGATCAAGTGAAACTCGCCGCAGCGCCGGAACAGCGGGTCGATCCCGCTGCGCTCGTGCAGCTCGGCTGCGAACTCGTGGTACCCGAACACAGCCTCCATGTGGATCCGTGCGAGGTCATCGCTGCGATGCCAACTGCACGGCGCGATGATGCCCGCGCCGGCCCATGAAGCCTGCTGCCCACACCGCCCGCGCTCCAGCAGAGTGACTTTCAAACCGTCCTTCGCCAGTCGATAGGCACACGACAGCCCAACAATCCCCCCACCAATAACGATCACATCCGCAATCATGAGCTGTGTGTTCCTGTATGGAAAACGCAACTGCGCCGCGTCGCTCAGGCGACGAAGTCACATCCAATGGCCCCGTCACTGGCTTGCCGCTTAGCATCCCTGCCGAAGGAGTCTGGTCTTGGCTGCGTGTTGTACAGGCAATACTGGATTCTATGGCCACCACCACGCAACGCTGACGGAAACACTAAACACGACTGAACGTGCTCCGCGTGGCCCGTGCCGCTGCGGATTCGATCCATCTCTTTCCCATCGCCTGTTCCCTCTTCCCTGTTCCCTGTTCCCTGTTCCCTACAACTTGCGATGTTCCCTCAGTATGTCGACGACACGACTGATTCGCCCGGACAGCGGCGCCTCTATTTCCAGCGGCGTCTCTTTGATGGGATGGACGAATTTGATGCGCCGGGCGTGCAGCGATTGATGATCGATCAGCGGCTCGGTGCTGCCCTGGCCGGTGAGGTCGTGTTCGCTGAAGAAATGCCCGCCGTACGTCAAGTCACCCACCATTGGATGGCCGATGTACGACATGTGTACGCGGAGTTGATGCGTTCTGCCCGTCTTCGGTTGCAATTGCATGAGCGCGAAGCCGCGGAAGCGCTCCAGAACCCGATACTGCGTGATCGCCTGCTTGGTAATCATGGGTACGCGGCGCATGCCGGGCACCATATATCGATCCTTGATGGTCGGATGAGCCGCCAGCGGCGCATCGATGATGTCTTGATCCAATTGCACGTCGCCCTCGACGATCCCGACGTAGGTCTTTTGAATCGTGCGCTTCTCGAACTGCAAGGAAATCCGCCAGTGGGCTTCATCACACTTCGCGATCAGCATCACGCCGGTGGTGTTCTTGTCGAGGCGGTGGATGATCCCGGGCCGCAGTGGATCGTCGCCGTGGCTGATCTTGTTCAAGTGAAACATCGCCGCGTTGGCGATCGTGCCGCCCTGCGAAGCTCGGGCGGGGTGGCAAATGATGCCGGCCTGCTTGTTGATCGCCAGCAAGTAGTCGTCCTCATAGATGATGTCGAGCGGGATGTCTTCGCCGACGATGTCGGTCGGCTCCGGCGGCGGCACCGATATGACGATGACGTCGCCCTTGTTCGGCTCGTAGCTGGCCTTGGTTGGTTGGCCGTTGACCGTGACGTCGCCCTGCTTGATCAGCCGCTGGATCACCGTCCGCGACAGTCGGGGCAGCAGGCCCCGCAGGTACTTGTCCAGCCGCCGCCCCACCAGGCGGCGCCGAACCACCTTGGTGATGCGTTCCACCGCGGTGTCCTGCGAATCGGCCTTCTGAGCCGAATCTTCAGGCTTTTCACGGGCGCCTGCCGCTTGTTCACCAGCTTCCATACACGCACCATCCCAACAGAAGTAGGGCTCCAGTCAATCGTATTCTAGCCCGGATGATTCACCGCAGAGCACGCAGAGGTCGCAGAGACAATACAAGAGAGAATTAGGTGAAGCCAACGCAGAACGGCGCGTGAACCACATTACCAAAACATCACCGGCTCGCATGTGACCGCAACTTCTTTCCCAACAACACTCTGCGCTCTCCGCGGTCTCTGCGGTTTGTTGTATTTAGGCCAACGAATCGGCGGCGGAGGGTGAGAAAGTCAGACCGATCTATGGTTGTTCGGACGGGCCCACTGGTGGGTCCACGGGGGGCGTCTCTTTGGGTTCAGCATCGCCGCCGCCCGCGGAGCGGGTTGGACCGGCTTCGCCGGCGTCCGATGGCTCTTCCGCCTTGGAGGGTTCCTGCGGCAAATCGGCTTTCGGAGCAGCGCCGGCCTCCCCAGGTGCTTGTTCCGGGTCGCTGTCGTCAGGCGGCGGGCCGGCGTCCGCCGGGGGCGTCGCCGCGTCCTGCGGTTCCGCGGGCTCGGCTGTCGGCCCGGGCTCCGCTGGCGGACCCACTAGTGGGTCCACTGGTGGGTCCAGCAGGACCAGTGGGTGCCACAGGCTGTCGAACTCGTTCAGGCGCGCCAGGACGTCATCCTGGAACGCGGTCCCGATGAACTCCGGGCCGTTGCGGATGCGCTCCAGATAGCTCTTGGCGGTTTCCTTGTGGGCCAAGTCTCCGTCCAGCACGTACCGATCCTGCTCGATGGCAGAGAGCGCATTGAGCGCCGTAGCCTTGAGCGTCGTATTGGAACCGGCGGAGTTCAGAGTCGAGTTGCAATGCTTCTCGGCCGTGTCCAGGAGTTGTCCGCGCATGTCCCCGGTCTCAGATTCCAGGAACTGCCGCAGGCAGAACTGAACGATTCGATACCGGGCCAACGGCGCGACGTCGGTGTCGCCGTAGTTGTCAACGATGTCCTCCCAACTGGCGATCATCTCTTTTTGCCAAGTCGCCCTCTCGGGCCCAGGGGTTCGGCTGGCAACGTCAGCGGAGTTAAGCGCTTCCCAGGCATACTCGCGATGTTGAACGGCAGTGCGATTGGCGAACACCGCCGCAGCCACCACCGCGATCACACCGATCGACACGATGGTGATCATGCCGGCGTGTTTGTTGAAGTATTCGCTGACCTGCTGCAAATAAACGGAAAGGTCGTTGGCTTTGAGTTCCTGTCGTCGTTGTGTCTTCATCTTCCTGTGGTGTCCGCCTGTGCTCCGCGCTCCTCCGGCATAATGATGATCTGGACCCGAATGCCGCTGCCCCAGCGGGATTTGGATCGGGAAATTGCCACAGTACACGATTCCTGGCCTTTTTGAAAGACCATCGAATGGGTTCCGGCGAAGTGAACGGTATTGACCAGTTGCCACTTGTACTGCGGCATGCGATCACGGTAGAAATTTCGCACCGCGAAGGGCTCTCCGGAGCCCGCGTAGACGTGCCGGACATACAGCCGCCTCCGCCCGGTGTAGGCGTCCTCCGATTCGTCTTCCAGGATGCGGAATCCCATCGGCACCGGCAGATCGGAAATAGGAGAGCGCTGCTTGGCCATCAGACGGACGGGGTCGGCCGCCCGCGGCCCGCAACCCAGGCCCAAGCCCCAAAGCACCGCTACGGAAAACGCAAGACGAGGGAGAGTGTTGGTCATTGGATGGTCCTCGGATGCCGCAGTACCCCACTGCACCTGTCGTAACTGCTGAAATCAGCATAACTAACGCTGAAGGCAACACAAGTCAATCGTTTGTTTCTCTGAATTCAGCCTCAGATGGGGAAAGCCAGTCAGCCGAGGAGGGAGTCGCCTGCCTGAGCCGCAGCGTTCACGCTGCGGACCAACACACAGCAGACTCGGCCAAGTGTACCGCAACCGTGTCGGCCGTTCTCCACTCAGCCTGGTTCAATCCCTCAATCCCCGGCTCCTCAGCACTCGGCACTCAGCACTCAGTCCTCAGCACTCAGTCCTCCTATTCGCACGGCCCCCAGTTGCCGAGGAGGAGGGCGAGGTCGGCGGCGTCGATGATGTCATCGTCGTCGAGGTCGGCGGGGTGGTTGGGGTTCGGGCCCCA
>JACZTW010000160.1 GCA_022573485.1 Planctomycetota bacterium | reverse complement strand
TAGTTGCCTCCGTTGACGACGATATTGACCTCTTCAAAGAGGTTCTGTCCCACGTCAGCCACATACAGCGACCCGTCGCCACCGAGGCCGTCGTCGAACGAGAACTTGTACGGATTTCGCATGCCGTAGGCATAGATTTCGTCGACGCCGGGCCGACCGACGAAGGGGTTGTCCGGGGGAATCGCGTAGGGGAGCGGGTCCTGCGGCGGACTGTCGACATCGATGCGCAGGATCGCCCCGAGCGCGGTTTCGATGTTCTGTCCGTTACCAATGGGTCCATGCGACGGCGGGTCATCGGCGAGGCCATCGTGGGCTCCGCCGCCGTCACCGAGCGTGAAGTACAAGAAGCCGTCGGGGCCGAAAGCCACTTCGCCCGAGTCATGGTTGAACTGCGGCTCGTCGATGCTGAAGAGGAGGATCTCAGAATCGGGATCCGCCTGATTGGCGTCATCCTCCGAGACGGAGTATTCGGCTAGGTTTTCGATATGACATCCTCGGGAGGTGCCGAAGCAGGGTTCATCCGGCTCGCCCTCGCGCGGGGAGCTGTAGCGAATGAAGAACCGTCCATTCGATGCGTAGTTCGGGTGGAAGGCCAGGCCGAGCAGTCCGCGTTCGTCGAAGAATGGATTCAGTTCCGGGAGCTTGTCCACGATGTCCAGGAACGGCGTCGGTAACAGGACGCCGTCCTCCACGATACGAATCTGGCCTGATTGTTCGACGATGAACAGTCGCCCCGAACCGTCGCCGGCATGCGTGACCGCCACCGGCCCCACCAGGCCCGACGCGACGGGTTCGAGCTTGATGACGATGTCCCCCTGTGGAATGCCCCCGAATGTTGTGGCGGGCCAGGAAGTTGTGGCTAGGCTCGACAGGGCCACAAGAACGGCGGAGAATTTTAAGGACCTCATTTTCGTGCCTCCTAAAGAATAACAACTTGGTACAGAGCTGATTACTCAGCACATTCCCATCGCGTTCGCTGCCGAGCCGAGAGTGCTCATGGTTCGGCACGAACGCGCAAGATCCAGATCAATACAGTTTTCTATCAGGAGTCACGGCGTTGCCGTGGTGAAGCCTCTCATCAGTTGACTATCGCTCAGCAAGGCCCCCAACTGCCGAGTAGTTGTGCCAGGTCGAACGCGTCCACGTCGCCGTCACCATCGGAGTCGGCGGCGCAGCCGGGACATGGCCCCCAACTGCCGAGCAGAAGCGCCAGATCGAACGCGCCCACTTCCCCGTCGCCACTGAGGTCGGCGGGACAAGGCAGCACTACGTTGATCGTCCCAACCATGCCGAAAGCCGCGTGCGGTTCACAGTAGTAGTCGTAAACATCATCCGGCTGCGGGTTGGCATCGAGGAAAGCCTGGTCAAACACGACCTCGAAAACCGTTCCCGCCGGCGCCGTTGCCCCGGAATCAAAGGCGCCATCAGGCATAAAGGGAGGGCCGGAAACCACATTGTGACCGCCGCTATCCCAGAACCATAGAACCGTGTCGTCGAGGTCAATCTCCAGGAGGTCCGGCTGGAACACGGGCGCGAAACCGGGGCCGACGATCACCATCTTGGTGTTCGGAGGCAGCGTGATCGAGAAAGGCGCGTTGCTGACGTCGTAATAGTCCGTTGCATAGTTGTCCATCCTCACGCGCACCCAGACCGAGTCATCGACCACGGCGGGAATCGTCCAATCATAGGTATGCACACTGCCGACCTGGCCGCTGCCGGCCGGCAGGTTCATCACCAGGGTCGTCCACGGGCCGGTCGAACCTGTGGTTGAATACCACAAGTCCCAGTTCTGGAGGTTGTGGGCGATCACGATGTGCCATGTAATCGTGAAGACCGAGCCGACCTCAAGTACTTCGCCGCCGTTGGGATCATCAAGGACGACGTGGGCGCGTGCCGCCGTCGCCGAGAAGGCCAGAACGACAGCCGCAACTAAAAGGCTTCTGATTCTGATGCCCGGAAGGACGTGCATGAGATTTCTCCTTTTCGTTCGACTGCTGGCCGGCGCGTCTCTCGCGAGACACGGTGTGCGTGAAGCGAGATGAGTCCGGCCCAGAAAAATGATACTGATCGCGCGCCCTACTCGTTCAGGAGGCCAAGTTTGAGGCTTAAGCCTTTTCGAACCAGAGATCCCGATCGGGTCTTTCCATTGCAGAAAGACACAACTGACTCTAGCAGATGACGGTCCGCCCGGTCAAGCAGCAAAAGGTTGCAAGGAATTTGGGACGGGGTTGCGGCACCGGTCCTCGCGCGCGGAAGAGGCCGATCGGCGCGACCGGGTGCGGCGTGAACCGCCCGGGCGCCGTGCAAACCATGCCGGCATCGTGACTTCGGTCGCGCGCGGCTATTTGTTAGCGAGTTCTCATTTTGAAAGCGGTCGGCGTTGCGCGGGTTGCATCGACGATTCACGTGGGTCTAATATTCCCCGCGATGCCCCGAAACACGCTGGGCGATTCCGATAATTCGCCTGTTTCATGGATGTATCCCGGACCGGCCCAGAAACCGATCTTCCCGCCACCGAATCAACTGCGTGGCTTGACCCTGGCGTGGCGCGACACTATGATTGTCCATTATGAGTCGCCGGATGTTGAAAACGAACCAGCCCATGTCGGAGTACAACGCCTGTCGCTGTTGTTGCTCTTGTTGTTGCCCCACTGAGGGCCGACCCGGGTTGCCGATGCATTGAGCGACTGATCACCAAAAGAAAATGCAAAGGCCCGCGGGATCGTCCCCTGCGGGTCTTTTTTTGTACAGTCAGTTTGAGATTTCACAGGAGGACGGAGGGTGAATCTACCATTATCAACAGCCGACTATCCGGCGCAGGTCGGTGAAGATAGTCCAGCGGACCAACTCATCGCATGGTGTGTGGACTATTTTGTCGATCGCAGGGTCGAGGTGACGACTTCGTTCGGCATGGAAGGGTGCGCGCTGATCGACATGATCGCCCGTACTTCCAGGCCGCTAACCGTCGTGTATATGGACACCATGTTCTTCTTCAAGGAAACATACGAACTGCGCGATCGCATGATCGAGCGTTATCCGCATCTTCAGTTCGTCAATCGCGGGACCACACTCACGCCGGAACAACAGGAAGCAATTCACGGTCCGGAGCTTTGGAAAAGAGACCCCGACCTGTGCTGCAAGATCCGCAAGGTAGACCCCATGCGTGAGGTCATGAAGGACGTTGACGTGTGGATCACGGGCTTGAGACGTGATCAGTCGAAGGCCCGGGCCAACATCCGCGTCCTCGAATGGGATTGGCAGTACCAAGTGCTGAAGTTCAATCCGCTTGCGAGCTGGAGCCGCAAACAGATTTGGGAGTACGTTCAGGCCAACAAGGTTCCCTACAATGCATTGCACGAGCAGGGTTATCCGACGGTTGGCTGCACGCACTGCACCACGCCGGTTCCGGGCTCGACGATCGGCGAATACAGTCGTGCGGGCCGGTGGGTCGGCACCGAGAAGAGCGAATGCGGCTTGCATGGTGACGGTATCTAGGTGCGTTGGGGAGTCTTTGCAACAGCAGAGCAGCCGAACGCGGCATCGATTATCCGGGACAACCGAGATGAATGAATCCAGCACGAGAACCGGACTGATACTGGCGGCCCACGGCTCTCGCACAGACTCTGCGACAAACGCCCTCGTGCGAACACTCGCCCGGCGGATTGAACACGCGAAGCGCTTCGACGAAGTGGTCGTCGCGTTCAACCACGGCTCGCCGACCTACGCCGAGGTGCTCGATCAAATCACGGCGACCGATCTTACGGTCGTTCCAATGATGACCAGCAGCGGCTACTTTGCCGAGGTGGAGTTGCCGCGCGGACTCGCCGCGAATCGCCGGTATTCGGAAGTCCGGATCCGGCAAACACCGCCGGTTGGGGTTCATCCTCGTATGGCTGATCTGGTGCTGGCGCGCCTGAAGGATCTGTCCCGCGAACACCGGCTTGATCCCAAACACACCGAAGTACTCATTGTTGGACATGGTACACGCAATCATCCCGGCAGCCGCGGAGCGACCGAACAACTGGCTGCGAATCTTCGCGCCACCAACACCTTCGCCGGTTTTGTGGAGGCGTTTCTTGAAGAGGAGCCGTCCATCGCCGAGGCTTATGCCTGTCTGGAATGTGAAAACCTCATCGTCGTTCCTTTTTTGATCGGCATGGGGCAGCATGCCAGCGCGGACATACCCGAGCAACTGGGTCTCACTCTGCCAGATCTAAGCAAGTTACCACTCAGACAGTGGATCAAAGATCGGTTGGTGTTGTGTGACGCTGCGGTTGGCACCTATCCGAATGTCGCAGACCTTGTTCTGGACCTGGCGGTGGGTTCGGGTGGAGCGGTTCACGGAAGGCGAGGATGCGATACTCGTACGATCCGGCTGGGAGCAAGCGACGGCCCATTGGCGCGATGGCAAGCGAATCTCGTGTCGCATTTACTCCAGACGAAGGGTCTGGCGGTAGAAGTGCATCTGTTTTCGGCAGCAAGCTCGCACACACAGGCGCTCAGCGATGCTGTCATCGATGAGCCATTGGCCGGTGAACTCGAAACAGCCCTCGCCGCCGGAGAGATTGATTTGATCGCGCGCAGCCTGCGCGATTTGCCCCCTTCCGACGCGACGGAGCTGGAGATCGCGGCCTTTCTGCCCCGGGGCGAAGTGACCGAATCACTCGTGTCGGCCGACAATGTGCGACTGGCCGGCCTCGCGCCGGGATCAGTTGTCGGGGTAACGAATCAACGCCGAGCCGCGCAAGTTCGTGTGCTCAGGCCGGACCTGGAGACCACGATCGTCAACGGTTCCGTGGAAGATCGCATTCGCAAGGTGCGGGCGGGTGACCTGGACGCCGTCATTCTGGCGACGGCCAGCTTGAGGCGACTGGCGGTCCTTCACGAAGCCTGCGAGACGTTTTCCTTCGATGATTTTCTTCCGGCGGCCGGACAGGGCATCATTGCGGTCCAGGTGCGTTCCGGCGATCCGCTGGGCGGCACGATTCGCGAGGCCTTGGACGATTCGGCAACGCGTCAGGCGGCGCTGGCGGAGCGGGAGTTCGTCAAGACGTATCATCAGAGCGATCAATGGCACGCAGCCGCCTATGCCCTCGTAAACGGCGACTTGAGCTTAAGAGCCCGGCTGGTATCGTCCGATGGTCTCAAACAGTGCGAGGTGCTGGTGACGGGCACGGATCCACACGAGGTAGCCGCACAGGCTGTGCGCCGGATCGATGACCAACTTGCGACGATGCGGGAGTAGCGTGGATGGCGCGGCAGTGCGGCAGAGTGTTTCTGGTGGGCGCGGGACCCGGCGATCCGGGCCTGATCACTGTCAAAGGTCTGCAACTGCTCCGGCAAGCCGACGTGGTGGTTCACGATCGGCTCATCCCGCATGAATTGCTCGACGAAGTCAAGCCCGATGCGCACATCATTGACGTAGGCAAGTACCCCGGCAGGCCGCGTCACTCGCAGGATGAGATCAATGCTTTGCTTATCGAGCAGGCGGGACACGGGTCACTTGTCATCCGTCTCAAGGGCGGAGATCCGTTGCTTTTTGGAAGAGGCTGGGAGGAGTTCGTTGCCTGCCTGCAAGCCGGAGTGGAGTGCGAGATTGTGCCCGGCGTGACCAGCGCTCTGGCTGTTCCCGCATCCGCCAACATCCCCGTCACTTTGCGAAAGGTCAGCAGAGCGGTCGCCGTGGTGACTGCCCAGAGCGAAGACGGTCGGGGGGCCGACGGTCTGAATTATGACGCCCTGGCGGGTATGGAGACGCTCGTTGTGTTGATGGGCCTCGCGAACCTCCGCGTCGTCGTCGAGCGCCTGGTCGCCGCCGGCAGAGACCCTCAGACGCCGGCGGCTTGCATCGAACGCGGCACCATGCCGCAGCAGCGCGTCGTGACCGGCAACCTCGAAACGATCGCCAATCTGGCCGACGAGGCGCAACTGGAGTCGCCGACGACGACGGTCATCGGCGAGGTTGTGCGTCAAGCGGCCCTGTGCCCGGTGAACCTTGACCAAACATCCATCCTCAACCAGACTCCTCATCCGCTCCCTCGATCAGCGAGCCCGCGAACGGCCTCTGCTTAGTGCGACCCAGCAATCGAATACGGCTTGCCAGAGAACCTCGGTTCGTTAAAGTATGGCGGCTGCGAGTGCGTGTGGGCCTCCGACGCCGACCCACCGGACATCCCGATTTGTGCTATTCTCAAATCGAGAGCGGCTATTGATGTCTGAATAGATTGCCAAATCGGCGAATTTGTCCTGCATGAAGCCTCGCGCAGGCTAAAGCCTGCGGCTCCTTATTTCGTTCGCCATTCAAACATCAATTAAACACTGAGGGTTCTCGTCTGATGACCGCATCCTCCGCTGATCTTTTCGCACAGGCTCAACAATTGATGCCCGGTGGCGTTAATTCGCCGGTGCGCGCGTTTCGCAGCGTCGGCGGCACCCCGCGGTTCATCGACCATGCGGAAGGTTGTCATTTGTTCGATGTTGAAGGTCGTAAGTACATCGATTACATCGGCTCGTGGGGTCCGATGATCGTCGGCCACGCGCATCCCGAAGTGTGTGAAGCCCTCGAACAGACCCTACGCAGAGGCACGAGCTTTGGTGCGCCCTCGACTCTTGAAGTCGAGCTGGCGCGGGAGATCATCGACCGCGTGCCCTCCATGGAGATGGTGCGCATGGTGAACAGCGGCACGGAGGCAGTGATGAGCGCGTTGCGGTTGGCGCGGGCGGTGACGGGGCGAAACAAGTTCGTCAAGTTCGACGGCTGTTACCACGGCCACGCCGATGCGCTGCTGGTCAAAGCCGGATCGGGTGTGGCCACGCTCGGGCTGCCCGACTCACCGGGTGTCACGCCGGGCGCCGCGGCAGACACACTGATCGCCACATTCAACGACCTCGAATCGGTCGAAGCCATCTTCCGGGATGGAGGTCCAGAAATTGCGGCTGTCATCGTCGAGCCAGTGGCGGGCAACATGGGTGTCGTTCCTCCCCAGCCGGGATTTCTGGAAGGCCTTCGCTCAATCACGCATGAGCATGAGGCGTTGCTGATCTTCGATGAAGTGATGACTGGCTTTCGCGTGGCGCGTGGCGGTGCGCAGGAACTGTTCGGCGTGCAGCCGGACATCACGACTCTGGGAAAAATCATCGGCGGCGGATTGCCCGTAGGCGCATACGGGGGGTCATCACGGATCATGGCTCAGATCGCGCCGATGGGCCCCGTCTATCAGGCGGGCACGCTGTCCGGCAATCCGCTGGCCATGGCTGCGGGATTAGCCACGCTCAAGATATTGGATCGGCAGGCCTATCTCACTTTGGAGCAACAATCTGCAAAGCTGGCGGATGGACTGGATCGTTTGTTGACTGGCGTGAAGGTGTCCGCCTGCGTGCAGCGCGTAGGCTCAATGTTGACCTTGTTCTTCGGAAAACAGAAAGTCTCCGATTTTTCCGATGCGCGGGCGGCGGACCACACTCAGTTTGCGCGATTCTTCCAGGCCATGTTGCAGGCCGGCGTGCATCTGCCGCCCAGCGGGTATGAAGCCTGGTTCATCTCGCTGGCTCACGACGACGCGACAATCGATCTCACCCTTGCCTGTACCCAGCGTGCGCTGCGTGTGAGTACCGGGGCCTGAAGGGTCGCTGTGGCCCTGAGCGAGGCCGGCGAGGATCAGTAGTCGGCACATGGAGGAGACAACCCGGCTCCGGGTTCGCAACTCCCGGGCGCGCAGCCTGAGTGTCGGCGCGAGTACTCCAGGCTGATCGAAGGTGGTTTCGGGGGCTCAAAAACAAGATTGTTAGAACCTCCTAACATCGGAAACCTCTCCTCCGCGGCGCCTGTTTCGTGCTCGTGAAATTGGAGCAGCGCAGTTTTGGAAGCGGGTATTGCGGCATCCTTTGCCCGATGAATGATTAAAGACTGCTCATCAAAAAAATCGTGAAATCGTCCTATCAAAACATCCTCCAATGCCTTGCATTTCGGGCCGGCAAGTGTCAAGATATAGACTGGTTTGGAGCCAAGTCGCACTTTGGTCGCACTTTGGTCACGACGCGGCGGTTCACATCTCCGTCGGTCTGAAAAAAAAAGGAGGAATCGTATGTATCGATCCAAATTCTGTAGAGTGAGTGTTCCCGTTGTGGGTGCGCTCGGAGCGTTTGTGTTGGTGTGCGCGCTGGGGGCCACCGCGGATGCCTTTGACGCGCCAACAGTAAAGCCACCCGCCACGGCGCAACCTCAGGAGGTTGATCAGTCAGTGGAACCCGAGGTCGGTCCCGTAGTGGCGCCCGTGACGGATCCGCGGCCTGCCGAGCCGACGCGAACGGCCATGGGTCCAACGGTCTGCGAGAACGTGTACCCCGGCGATTGCGACGATAATGACAATGGACTTCGGACCTTTGACCCCCAGGAGTTCCCCAATGCCGGCAACTGCTGGGATCTCGACGGCGACGGGATGTGTGATCTTGCTGATGAGGACATCGATCTGGACGGCGATTGTGACATCGCCGATTGCCGCTGGACCGGTTTGGCCTTCCCGTTCATCGTCGAAGGAACGTCCGTCGACACCATTTCGTTCCAGGTCAACACCAACTTTGCCGGCGGTGATATCTACCTCACCGGCGCCAGTGGCGGGGACGTCTGCGGAACCTGCCCGTACGACACTTTCCCGGTAGACGGCGCAGTCGGCGCGGGAGACTTGGCCTTCCTGCTGGGCAACTGGGGACTGATCCCGAAGGATGCCGATCCCGCAGTCGTGTGCCTGGACGCCGGCGACGAGCCAGACGGCCTTAT
>JACZTW010000343.1 GCA_022573485.1 Planctomycetota bacterium | reverse complement strand
GGGCAACGGCACCGTCGAGTTGATATTTGAGATTGCAAAAACTGCAACCCGCCGGTGGGTTGTGCTTTTTGAGTGCGGTCGCTTTACTTCTTTTCCCAGCTCAGCTCATCCAACATGCTTTCGACCTCGGCATTACTTCGTTCCGCCTCGTGGATTTTCTGCCGGATGGGCTCCAGGACCGCTTCGACGCGATACCCTTCTCCCACCTGGCCAAGGAGGCTCTTCGCGGCGGAACTCTCGACTCCTCTGCGCGATGATCCGGCAGCGCGACGCGGCGCAGTGCCCGCCTCCTCCAGCATTTCCAGTTGTTTGCGGATGCGCTCCAGTTGGTAAATCACCATTCGACTTTGACCGACGCTCTTGGAATCGGCGCGGTCGATCTTGCCGAGCGAGTTCTTCATTTCGTTGGCCATCGCTTCCATTTGAGCGTCGATGGTGTTGGCCACCGTTCGCAAGTACTCGAGCATGTCCACCAATTGCCCTTCGAGAATGACGGTGCGTTTGCGGAGTTCCTCTGCGTCGCTGTGGCGGGTTCGCCAGAGCACTTCGGACAGGCGCTTATCGACGGACTCCCAGCGGCGCACGAAGCGACCTTGAAACCGCCAAATCAGAACGCCCAGCATCCCGAGCAGTAGCAGGACCAGCGCAGCCGCCACGAGGACGACTACCGCGGTGGCATCACCGAGTTGATCGAGACTGCGTACAGATAGTTGCGATAACATCACGTTTCACTCTCACTGACCCCGCGGCGGGGTCCGGGCCTACGTGTTTATCGGCCCCCCGGCATCATCAATGAACTCACCGCCCGCGGCAGGTCCGGAAATATGCGAAAATGAGGCAGAAAGAACGGCTCTGGATACTCTATTTATAGCACCAACGCCCGACTATTCTCCAGCCTCGAGCAGGCAAGCTCCATAACCTCAGAGATCCCCGATCAGGAGGGAATGTTGTGTTGCATTATGGCGTGCAAAGATTTGCGATTGATATCGGGGACCGTGGCGCCTGCTGCGGGATATCCGATCGGCAAGATCACGAACGGGCTTTCGTTTTCCGGTCGCCCGCAGATTTGGCGCAAAAATGCCATCGGAGCGGGCGTGTGAGTCAGGGTGGCCAGGCCGGCGCGATGAACCGCGGCGATCAGAATGCCGACGGCGATGCCGACCGACTCGCTGGAGTAGTAGGTCTTCTGAGCCTGACCGTCGATGGTCAGCCAGCGACGGCGGAAAACGACGATCAGCCAGGGAGCGGTCTCCAAGAAAGGCTTGCGCCAGTCCGTGCCCAGCGGCTCGAGGGCTTTGAGCCATTCCGCCGGCGCGCGGTGCTCATAGAAATCTTTTTCCGCCTGCTCCGCAGCCTCTCGTATCTGCTTCTTGATCGCCGGATCATCGATGGCCACAAAGTACCACGGCTGAAGGTTGGCCCCGGACGGCGCCGTCCCCGCAATCCTGATCAAATGCTCGATGACTTCTCGGGACACGGGTGCGTCCGAAAAAGACCGCATGCTGCGCCGCCCATCGGCCAGTTCATACTCGCGGCGCAGGATCGGCAGGGCCTGGTCGGCTGGAACCCGATTCGGAACGTATGGAATGTGCTGGGGATTCATGGACAATTGCCCTTCTGACGAAACATCAATCCGTATTTATCATGGCGTTTTTGCCACAAAGACACGAAGGCACCCAGAGTTGGAAATGGAGAATGAAGAATGGAAAAAATAGGAACAGCCTCCACATCTGACAAACAATCCCGAACTTTGCTTTTGTTTCCCAATTCTTGAAGCTTCAATCTCAAATCTCAAATCTCAAATCTTAAATCTTCATTCTCCTCTTCTTCTCTTCGTGCCCTGGTGCCTTCGAAGCGAGAAATCCAGGATCAATCATGCCCCACGCATGATTTGGTTCACGATCTGACAAAATGCGTCCGGGTCTTCCAGCATCATCAAGTGCCCGGCGCCCGGCTGCTCCGTGTACGAGCGTGCCGCCCGCCGAACGAAGCCAGGGACGTCCCAATCGGCGGCCGACCGCTCGCCGGCGATCAAATGCACCAAGCAGCGCCGCTCCACAACTCGACGAACACAATCCAGATAAGCCGGCGCTGCCGTCTCGCGGACGATCGCATTGGACATTGCGTACACTGTCTCAGCCGATTGATTCGCGAACACTGCTTCCGCACGTCGGACGCGTTCGTCGCTCGGCTCAATTCCGCA
>JACZTW010000159.1 GCA_022573485.1 Planctomycetota bacterium | reverse complement strand
AGCAATCAAAGTATTTCAAACCGCAGAGACCACGGAGAACGCAGAGTGTTGTTGATAAAGAAGTTGCGGCTGAATATGAGCCCGTGTTGCTTTGACAGTGTGTATCAACTGTCGTTCCGCGTCGAATTCGTTAGATTCTTTTCTGTTACGTCTCTGCGGTCTCTGCGTGCTCTGCGGTGAAGTAGCCGGGGCAACGTGCGACACCGCAAGGTGCGTCGCGGGCATTTTCGCCGGTTCTTGGCCGTTGGATCGCATGGTAAGTGAGTTGCTCGAACGCAATGATGAGAAGCAGACCGTCATTGCTGCGCTGTCCGCTCTGGCTGGGCTGTTTCTCTGCTGTATCGCGCTGAATACCTTCGTCGATCCGGACATCTGGCACGAAATGGCCTTGTTTCGCGAGGCCTTGGCGCTGGGTTATCTGCCTCTGGCAGATCAATTCGCCTACACACCCACAGTCTATCCCTCGGTTCACCACGAGTGGGGCACCGGAGCCATCCTCTATTTTGTGTCCACCACCGGTGGCGCGGCGGGGCTCTTGGCGCTGAAGTACCTGCTGTGCGCGGGAATCGCAATCGTCGTCGTGGGCTGCGCACGGCTCAAGGGGGCCAGCTATGCAGTCTTGTGCCCACTCATGCCCATCGGCATTCTGCTGAGCTTGATTGGATTCTCGACCGTTCGGGCGCAGATGTTCACGTTGCTCGCGCTGGCGTGCCTCTTGTATTTCCTGGAACAGGATCGCCGGTCCGTCGGGCTCCGGGCTTCGGGCTCCGGGCTTCAGGATCAGATGCTGGAGCCTGTAGCCTGGCGCCTGAAGTCTGTTTGGCGTTGGCGCCGGTGGATCGGGCCTTGGCTGGCTATTTACGTGCTGTGGGTCAATGTCCACGGCGGGTTCGTTGTGGGGCTTGTGGTGATCGTGCTGTACACCGCCGAGCAGGGACTTCGCAAACGGCCCGTCGGTCATCTCATCGCGACGACGATTGCCATGCTTGCGCTGATCATGGTGAACCCCTATGGCTGGCACTATTACCCCTACATTTGGGACGCGCTGTGGTTGGATCGTCCTTTGATCACCGAGTGGCGTCCGCTGTGGCACGCTTGGGGGCCGGTCCTCGGATTCTATGTCTTCTCGCTCGTGTTGGTCACGTATGCCGTCGCACGGCGCGGTGTGCGTCAACTGCCGGGGCTTGCCATAGTACTTCTTACAGCTTATGCCGCGCTGCGGCACCAGCGACACCTCTCGCTCTATGCGGTTGTGTGGGTCTGTTGCGTGCCGGCGTTTGTCCAGGAGACACCGCTCGCACGCATACTGCAGCAGGTCTGGATCAAGCGTCAGAGGGCGTGTACCTGGTCGTGGGGCGTCATGGCGGCGGTGCTCTTTGCCGCGCTGGTCGTTCACAATCCTCTCAGACTTCGGCTGCCCGCCAATCCGGGAGACCATCCCAAGCTGGTGTATCCCGTGGGTGCGGTTTCGTATCTGCGGCAAGTCAGCTTCCGAGGTAACCTTATGACGCCGTTCACTACTGGCGCCTTTGTGAGTTGGAAGTTGTTCCCAAGCGTAAAGGTCAGCATCGACGGGCGGTTTGAGGTCGTCTACCCGCCGGGGGCCCTCGCGGAGAACCACGCATTCTACCAAGCCGAGTCAGGTTGGCGCGAGACGCTCGACAAGTATCCGACGGACATGGTGCTCATTGCCACGAACAGGCCCGTCGTTGAGGCCATGTCTCATGCCGAGGGCTGGCAGCGCGTGTACGCCGATGACGCCTTTGAGCTGTACGCGCCCCTCGCACGAGCTTGGCCCCATATTGACCACCGAGGCCAACGCCTGCAAGGCGAGTTTCCGTGACACATGCCGCTGAAAAAGCCCGCGTTCGGGAGAATACGCGTTTTGCGAACGGCGCTGAGCTGTGCTACGATTCGTGCTCGTAGGTTTCCGGCTTGTGGGCCGGGGAAACAGGCCTGCTGCAGGCGTGATGTCGATTCAAACCTCTGACGGGAGCATTCTGATCATGACAAGATGGCAAGTAATGACAATTCCCGGGCTGATTTTGGCGTTGGGCTCCGCGCAGTTGCTGGCCCAGGAAGACGGGGACGGCTCTAGGCGGCGGCGACAAGGCATGCGCGAGAGGATGATGCGCGACGATGGGGCGCCCAAGGTCGGCGACGTGGCCCCCGTGTTCACGCTCAAATCGCTCGACGGCAAGAGTGAGACCGACCTGGCGAGCTTCAAAGGCAAGAAGCCAGTGCTGCTGTTCTTCGGCAGCTACACGTGACCGCCCTTCCTTCGCCAGGTTGGCGAAATGCAGAAGATGTATGAGGATTACCGCGATCTCGTGGAGTTCCGGCTGGTTTACATCCGCGAGGCCCACGCCGCGGACAGCGACTGGGCGGTTGGATATGCGAAGGACCTGGATCTGCTCGAACACAAGAACTACGGGCAACGCTGTGCGGCGGCTGAGAAGCTGTTCAAAGACGAGAGCCTGACCCTCCCCTGCCTGATCGACGGCATGGACAATGTGGCCAACGAAGCCTACAAGGCCCACCCGGATCGGATCTTCCTGATTCGCAAGGACGGGACGCTGGGCGTGGCGGGCAAGCGCGGTCCGTTCGGGTTTGTGCCCGCGCTGAATCAAGCCCAGGCCTGGTTGGCGGAGTATCGGAGTACGGGCAAAGAGCCGGATCTGTCTTTCGCCCAGCAATACGCGGAAGCGAATCCGCAACCGGAAAGATCCTGGGGGCAGCGCGGCACACGCCAGCGTGGGGCACGCCAGCGTGGGGCACGCCAGCGTGGTGGGCGCGATCGAGGCGCACGCCAGCGTGATGAACGCGACGGCGGCAGGCGAAACCGAGGCGGCTTGAATCTGTGGGGCAGTGACGATGACCAGCGTGAGGCTGAAGAGCAGCCCGCGCGCCCGTCGCGCAAGGCGTGGAGCAATGTGGCCGCCATCGTCGGCGAGTGGTACATGAAGACCGAGTTCAGCGGCCAGATGATCAACGCCACGATGACGATCTCGGAAGAAAATGGCGCGCTGACCGGCAAGTGGGTCAGCATGGGGCACGAGATGGAGTTGAGCGGCCTCGAGTTCGACGGCCGGAAGCTCAGTTTCAAGCGCTCCATCGGTCCCGGTCAGGACATGACGTATGAAGGCACCGTCCAGGGCGACAAAATCACGGGCCGGTACAACGGTCCATTTGGTGAGTTGAGCTCCAACGGCGAACGCCCGCCTGTGGGTCCGCGCAGCGGTGTCGTCGAGGCGACTCCAGTGGTACCACCGGACGCGAATGCGCCGGCGGACCCGCCGCGAGGCGGACGAGTGCCCCGCCAACGGGGCTCGGATCCGGGGATGAACACAAAGGCCGCCGGCGGATCGTTGCTGGATGGTCGCGAGAGGTCTTTCGTGGTCGTGGGCTACTCGACCTCGTTCGCCTGGCCGACGATGCTGCAAGACATGTTGAATGAGCACTCTCAAGGCCGGCAAATATATCACGTGCTGAATGCGGTTGTGGGTGGTTCGCCGGTCAATCCGTGGATCACGACCCAGGGTTCGGAACCGTATGAGCGGACTTTTGGGGCGATGCTGCGCGACTACTTCGGGCCAAACGCTCGCTTGCGAGCCGGCGCACCGGCGCCGACCGTGGCGTTGTGCCAGCAGTCCCTGCAGTTTACGCGCTCGCGGCTTGGCCCGATTGCTTCGATCGATGATGCTGAAGGCATTCGCATCGGCGCCGACGCTCTGGAGACCCTCGCCACGCGCCTGCACGATCAGGGCATTGAGAGAGTCTACATGGCCACGCATATCTACAAGCAAGGCTACGAGCCGCAGGTCGGCAACGAGCGCTTCGCGCTCAAAAAGCTGC
The DNA here is from genome assembly GCA_022573485.1 of Planctomycetota bacterium. Taxonomy (GTDB): domain Bacteria; phylum Planctomycetota; class Phycisphaerae; order UBA1845; family CAIVHJ01; genus JACZTW01. The sequence continues at coordinate 4,978 of JACZTW010000159.1, read as the reverse complement.
TGAGCCGCGGTCATGATTTCATATCGGAGGGGCCGGACGTGTGGTCGCTGACCGTGGGCGAGCACCCCGACGCGTTCACCGAGGACGGAATTCACCCGAACGAACGCGGCATGAAGATCATGGCCGAGGCATGGTACCGAGTGCTGGCCGGTGCCGACGCGCGGCAGGACACGATCGACCGTATGCACCGCCGAACTTATGACGTCGGGAAAATGGCGCGCGACTATGTCGCATCGCGCCGCAACGACCCCAAGCAGACGCCCAAAATCACAAAGAAAGAGCAGCAACCTGCTCAGCCGGAGATGTCGGCGCGCGAGCGGGCTACGCTGATCGAGAACATGACTGCGGAACTCATCCAAGTTTCAGGGAAGGGGGATCGAGACCAAGCTCTGTCAATGGCCCTGAAGATCTTGGAAGAAGCTCAGAAACTGCAGGAGCAGGGTAGCCCTGAAGGCGGAAAGTTCCTGTCATTGACCCATTACAACACGGCTTGCATGTACTCGCTACTGCGTCAGAAGGACGAGGCCTTCGATCACCTCTTCGAGGCGATAAAGTTCGGCGGGTTCGGCGGGCGCGATCTGGCGGATACGATTGAAGGTGACAAAGACTTCGACAACATCCGCAATGATCGGCGGTTCGAGGATGCGCTCAAACAAGCGAAGCGAGGCCGCGGTGAGGCATCCGCCGGTGGCGGCGACTCTGATGGTTTCCGCGGTGTGCTCGGCGCGGACAGCGACAAGATCAAGAAGATCGGGGACAGGACGCTCCTGTGGGCGTCCGGTGACCGAGAATCGGATGGCGCGAAGTGGTACGACTTCACTGGGGCGCCCATGCCTGCCGAGGATTTGCAGTTTGGCATAGGCCAGGACGCAATCAAAGCCATCGACGACCCGGTTTTTGTGGATCCCGATGACCCGAGGCTCCTGAGAATCCCAACGAGCACATATCGGCCGGAAGAAGAGCCCAAGACGAACGACGAAATCATGGTCATCGGCTATGTGTACGGAGACGATGCCCGCGCCTATCCTGTAGCACTGCTCGACGACCATGAACTGGTCAATGATATGGTTGGGGGCAAACCCGTAACGGTGGGGTGGTGACCGCTTTCCAAACTGTCCGTGGTCCACGGACGCGTGAATGTTGGGGCGATCGACGAATTCGGAGTCAGCGGGTATGTCTACAAGAATGCCTTCTTGCTCTATGACCGCCGGACGGAAAGCCTGTGGTACCCGCTCGACGACAAGCAATGGACGGCCATCTCTGGTCCCCGGAAGGGCGAAACGATTCCATTCATCGATAAGCCGGGTCCGATCCCGCTCGGCGAGTGGCGTAAGTTGCATCCAAACACGCGCGTGCTGCTTGGCGACCGCGACTTGATAGTTGAAGCGGCAGCTTCGGACTAAGCTTTGTCAGGAGCATTCCAAATGAATCTCCGTCCAGATCAAGCGTGATCTGATCCAGCGCGGGCTGCTGATTGCCGTCCGCGCGGCGTCGGTCTTTTCGTTTCCTCTGGCGATAACTCATTTCCGTATCGTTTGTTACGTTCATCTCGATTCGACGCTTGACGATCGTGCAGGAGTTTTCCGCGAACGTGACAGCACGGCACTGCGCCGCTCGTCTGTAATTGGTCAGACTCAAGTTTCCCAAAAACCGGAATATAGCCCTTGACTACCGCCGACGCGCGTAGTAGGATTCTCTTACAGATGTAGTAGCTGGACTGGGAATACCGGATGTCAAAGGGCGAATACAAACTCGGCAGCACGGAACAGGAAGTGCTGCAGGCGCTTTGGGGCGTTGGGCGGGGGAACGTCCGTCAGGTCCTGAACGAGATGCATGCCAGGGGGCGGAATCTGGCCTACACGACCGTGCAGACCATGTTGACGCGTCTGGAACAGAAGGGATTCGTCGAGAGCGACAAGTCGGGCATGGCTTACATCTATCGCGCCGCCGTGGATCGTGAAGAAGTCATGCGGTCGAGGGTTCGCTCGGTCGTGGAGCAGTTTTTCGACGGCGCGGCGGCCCCGCTGGTACTGCAGCTGATTCAAACAGAGAAGTTCTCCGCCGACGAGATAAGCGAGTTGCACGAGCTGATTGACAAGCTGGATTCATCGAAGCAGTAGAATCTGACCTGAGGGGAACCACGAATGCCCCCGTGGCCTGTGGCCATAACTGAATTCTTGTGGCAAAACGCGCTTGCCGCGATCCCGTTGGTGCTGATCATTGCGGCGATTTGCAAGTGCGTACCCTGCCGACCCTCGACTCGCCATTTCCTCTGGCTGCTTGTTTTGGTGCTCCTGCTGGCGCCCCGCATTGCTCCTCCCGAACGACTCACACGATTGGTGACGGCGGCCCTGACGGCAGGCGAGGCAAATCCGCAACCGTCCACAAAAAATGTTGCAGCGCGGAGTAATGAGACCGCGCCCAACGCTCAAGTTGTTCTGACTTCCCCTGTGCGGCCGGTTCATGATCGGCGCGACAGTGCAAGTATACGTAGATCACAGAACGCGCAGGGCGCTGACGATTCCTCCCGAGCGGAGATCGTCGCACTCGGAGCGCGGCGTCCAACTGAAGAGACCAGGCCGCCTGCTCGTCAAGCGACACATCTTCCAGTACGTGCGAATGGTGTCAGGGAGTCGGCGCCTCTGCTGCGCGACGACAGTGGCGCCATGAAGGGGCATTTAGGACGGAAACGCGGTAATGTGTCCCGCGCGGCGGCGCGCAAGACTCGTCCGGAAGAGCACGTGACAACGCAGTCCATGCGTGCCGCGCAGAAGCCGAGGCCCGTGAAGTCGCGATCCGCTACGGGTCTCGCCACGCCGGACAAGGGTGCCGTGCGGACGACGGATCTGCAGGCTGAGCCAGCGTTAGCCGTCGGCGTGCCATCGGCGAGCCGTTCCACGGTTTGGGACGAGACGTTCACGGAGCTGCAGAACCAATGGACGCTGTGGCTGAAGAAGTTGGCCGGGCTGAGGAGCATGGTTCTGGCTTTGCCTCCCGTGCCGATCAGCCTGTGGCTCGGCGGCGTGATTACGCTGCTACTCCTTTCGCTGCGGCGGATGCACCGCTTCCAGCGGGTGTTGCGCGGCGGCATGCCTGCGGGAGAGGCCATCACTGCCGAAGTGGCCAAGGCCGCTACAGAGGTAGGCGTTAAGCGCCCGCCGCCGACGATGATGGTCCAGCAGCGGATTTCGCCCATGATCCTGTGCGGCCCCCGACCGAAACTGATCCTGCCGGTGCAGTTGTGGTCGGATTTGGATCGTGTGAGTCGGCGTGCTGTTCTTTGCCACGAATTGGCTCACCTGCGGCGCCGCGACCATATCGTAACGTGGATCGAATGGTTCGTTGGCCTGATTTACTGGTGGAACCCGTTGGTGTGGTGGGTGCGGCATCGGCTTCACGAAGAGGCGGAGTTGTCCTGCGATCAATGGGTCACTTGGCTGCTGCCGCGCGACCGGCGCGCCTATGCGGTGGCCTTGTTGCGCGCCAAGGAATTTGTCAGCCAGGGCCATGTGGTGGCCCCGGCCATGAGTATGGGGGCTACGACACAAACAACCCGAAAACTTGCGAGGAGAATCAAAATGGTGATGACCGCAACATCGAGACCCAGGCTTTCTGTTTTTGGCATGGCGCTGGCTTGCGCGCTGGTGACAACCGCGTGGGTGAGCGGCGGTGCCTGGGCGTGCCCGCCGAAGGCCACAGTGGCAGCGAGCTGCTGTGACAATTGCAAAGCGAAGTGCGAGTGCAGTGGTTCGAACTGCAAAGGCAATTGTTGCGGCAGTTGCACGGCTGAGGGGAAGTTAGGATTTAGAGCGCCCGGACCCGCGCCGCGCGGTCGACGGGGTATCACTGACGACAGGGACGCCGGCCTGAGTACATTTGAGCAGTATATTTCCGGCAAGAAAGCGCCGAAGGCCGAGAAGGTGCTGAAAGCCGCGAAAGCACTGAAAGCCAGGAGCCCCAAGAAAGCCAAGAAGGCCGACAAGAGAACATCGCAGGCCTACGCCCCCCTCCGTGCGTGGTCTACGGCAACCGCGTCGGCTCCATTCTACACGCTACTTTCGGGCGATGGTAATGAGTCGCACCTGGAGCGGTTTGAAGCGCGCATGCGCCGACTTGAAGAGCGGCTTGAGCGGTTTACGGAGCGCATGGAACGGCAGTTGGAAAGGCAGTTGCAACGCATGCCGCAGGTCTGGAGCGCGCCGGCGGTCCCTCAGGCCCCGGACATTTTCTTCGCACCCGGCGCAGACGGCGGTGAGACCACGTGGCGCACGTACCGTCTTTCGGCAGGCAAACTGAAAGAACTGACCGAGCTGATGGTGCGTTCAGACGTGCCCATTTTTGTCCGGCCGCGCGATGACCGCATCGAAGTGCAGGGCACGGCGTCGCAGCAGAGAATCTTCAAGGCATTCGTCGATATGATCGATCCGCCCGAGGGCGCTGATGCCCGAGAAGCGATTCAGCGGCAGAATCTGGAGACCGATGCGTTTGTCCAACGTATTCAGATGGAGAGCGCGTCGCGGGCCATGGAAGTGCGGGCCCGTATGCTGGAGCAGCGCAGCGAGCAGTTTGAGCAGCGGGCTGAGGAGCTTCAGATGCGCGCAGAAGAACTGCAATCCGCCGCCGAAAGCCTCCAGGATCGTTTGAAGACGAGAGCGCTCGAACAAGCAAGTGGGCTAATGCAGGAAGCACAGACGCTCCAAAATGAGGCCGAGGTCTCCGGAAGGGAAGCCGAGGAGCTTGAAGTCAAGGCGGAGGAGTTGCTGGAGCGCGCTTCTGAACTCAGAGACTTCCTGGACGTTCTTCAGGATCAGGCCAAGCGTGCCGCCGAGCAAGCCTGGTGGGCGCCAGAGATCATCGTACAGGGTGAGTTGGCGGATATGGCGAAATTGATCGCGCCCGCCGCCGGCATCGTGCCGACGCTGGAACTGCAAGAGCTCTGGCCGGAGCCGGTGGTCGCTGCACCACTACCTCCGGCTGC
>JACZTW010000158.1 GCA_022573485.1 Planctomycetota bacterium | reverse complement strand
AACTGTTGGCATAGCCGCGCAGGGCCGACAGGGCGTCGGCGAAGTCCGGCGCGTGCTTCTGTCCGTTGCTGTAGGTGTCTCGATCGAGCTTGGTCATGATGTTCACGTCGATCGCGCCCGGGACCGCGAGGCGGCGGAGCTGGTCCTGCTTGCGGACCCTTTCGGTCAGATCCTCCGTCGCCAGCATTTCGTGATAGGCACTCTTGGGCGGCGATTCCGGGAGCATCTCGTAGTATCGCGTGATGTCACTTCCTGCCTCGAACGGCGATGCCTGCAACGCCTGGGCCTGTTTCCGAACCAGGCGGTCCACGAAATTCAAGTACGCCGTGATCCGCCGGGCGCGGGAGTCTTCATCGCGCCCGGCAATCTCCTCGTACGGCTCCTCCGTCCTCTGGCAGTGCATCTTTCGGATTTGCTCGATGAGAACATCGTCCACCAGAGAGATGACCGACGCGATGCCATACTTCGCGACGCGCAGCGCAGTATCGATGGTGAATCCGGTGCCCATCACCGGGATGTGAAACGTGTGCCCGCTACGCGTGGCCGGATCTGCCATGTCGCCTTCTCCAAGTACAGTAATAGGTGCCAGGGTGCTCACCTGCGTCGCCCCCAGCGCCGCCATCATAAGTCAACCCAAGCGCAACACAACTAAACAGCTTCCCACAACAGGGAAAGTGGTCTACGCGGACTGCCGACCGTTTGAGGTATACATTACGTTGGACTTCAAATGGTACACAGTGTCCAAGCCACTCAAACACAAGGTCGGCCAATTCTTCGATCGTTCGGCAGCGGTAATTGCGGGTGGTTCTCTCCCCGCCGGTAAAGGGCTTAGGCAAGTGCCGTTGGATCACATACAGGAAGCATAATGCGGAATGGCGGCCGCCGCAATGCCGGGGCGCCGCCGCCGTGGGTGCGGCGTGGCGGGCAGGGCGACCGGACCAAGGCCGGCGATTCGGCGGGGCAGGGGCTGATACTACGCGGAAACCCTCAGCAACCCCATTTTCGAGGGCGTGTGGAGCAAGATTGGCACGTTGGAGCGCCCAGAGAGGCGCGAATCACAGCGAAAAGGCCATTTTCGCTAGAATCGAGTGGCACGTCTGGGTACGGACGCAGCTTGAGATTGAACCCAATAAGGAATCCCGGCTGATGTAAGAATCGCGTTCGGAGCATGTTAGCTGAGATCAGGATCACCCATGAAAACGAGGAGGGAATCCAAATGACTTCACGCTACGATTCCAAGAAGAAGTGCCGCGTAGGGACGATGGACCAGAAACAGTTCTATGCCGAAAGCGACGGGAAAAGCGGGGCCTACTTCCGAGACCTTCTCAAAGCGTGGGAGACGGCTGGTGGAAACGCTCCGATGGGGAGCCGGCGGCGTAGGGCTGCGGGCCGTCGTCCATGGACGGGAAATCGGGATCTGTTTCTTGGCACCGGCATACGGCGCCAAGAAGGATCGAATAGAGCTGACCTGCGCTTCGCTGCCCAAACAACTGGGCGCGGCCCGATGCGATGAACTGGTCGCCGCGCTGCGGAAGGCGGCCGGCGATCGTGTCGCGGGCACTTCCATGATCAGCATCATCCAGCCCGGTGATCTCTCGGCCGCCGGCAAAAAGGCGCTCACCCGCGCGTTTGCCGCGCTCACTTGAACAGGAACGGACAAGAAGATGAATCGATCCGCGTATCGTATCACGTTGGCACCTGCGGCCCTCGATGAGGAATGAAGAGAAGAAGGAATCAGGAGCGCCTTTTCTGTTTGAACAATTAGGGCCAGTCACGAATTAAATGGACGACAACTGGTGACTGTCCCTAATTAGCTTGTTTCGCCGATGCCCCGTGTCCCGCATGCGGCCGACGGTGGGATGGTCCACCCTGTCTTGAACAAGTAAGGCTCCTGACCACTTTTCCTTCTCGACTTCTGCCTGCATCTCGACTTCTGCCCGCAATCGGCCTTGGCACTATCGCCAGGGCCGTTTCTGCCTTCCAACTCCGGAACTTTGGGTTACTTCTTCCCAAACCCCGAGTAGCAGCGTATGTTTGACGTACAGCCCGCGGCTTTCATTCCCGCAATGTGCGGAAAGTGCATGGTGTGCATGGTAGAATAAGGACTTGTGCTATGAGGGCGAAACCGTTCATTCCAGCAGTCGTCTTGGCGCTGGCAGCGAGCACCATCGTGAACGCGGAGACGTTCACCTTTGATCGCGACAAGGCGGAGGAAGTTCCCAAGGGTTGGAGCATCCGCCAGACAAATCCGACCAAAGCGCTGGCTACATGGCACGTCGTAACGGACTCGACTGCGCCGTCGAAGCCCAATGTCATGGCTCTGGCCCGGACTGAGAATTACAATGGGACCTTCAACTTGGCTATCGCTGAGCGGACTTCATTCAAAGACCTCGATCTGACCGTCAAAGTCAAGCCCGTCGGCGGCGAGGAGGATCAGGGCGGCGGACCAATCTGGCGGTGCAAGGACGAGAACAATTACTACATCTGCCGTTTCAATCCACTGGAAGCCAACTATCGCGTGTACAAGGTCGTCAACGGGCAGCGCAAACAGCTCGATTCCGCCAAAGTCAAGTCCCGAGCCGGAAAGTGGTACACAGTCCGTGCCACAATGGTTGGCGATCAAATCACTTGCTATCTCGACGGCGAGAAACTGCTCGAAGCCAGAGACAACACGTTCACAAACGCCGGAATGATCGGTTTTTGGACCAAAGCGGACGCTGTCACTTCCTTTGATGATGTCGCGGTGCGAGAAAGCGCGTCAGTGACGGGGAGCCGCAAGACCGATGCAGTGCCGGCCGGTCCGTTTATGCTGGATCAGCCAGCGCTCGTTTGGGAGGCCGCCTATACGTCTACGCCGCCCACGATTGATGGGCGGATTGACAAAGTGTGGGGCAGGGCCAAGCCGCTCACGGTTGTTGTGCGAGAGGCGTTTGGCGGAGGCAACCCGAGGCAAGTGGTCCTGCGGGCCCTTCACGGCGACGAGATGCTTTATGTTTTGGCGCAATGGCCTGACGCCACACCGAGCGTCATGCGTGATCCTTACGTGTGGAACTCGCAAACAAAGGAATACGACCGTCCCACGAGACCCGACGACCAATTTGCCCTGGAGTTTCCCATGACCGGCGATTTCGGGATTGACATGCTCGCGACAGATCGTTCCTTTGTGGCGGACGTGTGGCATTGGAAAGCTGGACGAAGCAACCTTGGAGGGTGGGTGGACGATAAACGGCACATCATCGGTCAAACGCCGGGAGGGGGCGCACACGAATACCAGATGGGAGGCCACGGCAGCGTGTACATCGCACGCCCGATGGACGAAGGGACTGCTTCCTACAGCGTGAAGCCCAAGCCATCCGAGTATGTCGGTGACGTCATCAGCGCCTTCGAGTCGCGCGAACCAAGTGGGAGCGTTGCGGATGTTCGCGGAAAGGGTCTACATGACGGGCATGGCTGGACCCTGGAAATCTCCCGGAGGCTGAATACCGGCAACGGTGACGACGCCGTCATCGATCCAAGCAAGGATAACCCTTGTGCCATCGCCGTGCTCGACGACGAACTGTATTGGCATCACTCGGTCTCCGGGCTGTTGCTCTTGCAGTTTGCGCCACATTGATCGGGCGTCGGCCAAGAGCCAACAGCATACGGTTTTGGCGTATTTTATCTGGCGAAAGCGCAGGGAAGAAAACGGTATATCCCCGACAACGCAACGTTTATTGGATTCTGGGGTCTGCAACTGACCTTGTGGTGTGAGTAGAGGCTCAATGGTGCTCTGGAAGCATCGCCCCTTCTGTGTGGTGTGCCTGCTTTGCGTGGCGCTGAGTGGCTGCAAGCGCGAAGAGCTCAAAACCACTCCGAGGGAGGTAGTTGTCTACACCTCAGTCGATGACGTTTTCGCCCGCCCCATCGCCCAGCGGTTCGAGCGAGAAACGGGCATTAGGGTCCGCCTGGTCCCGGACACGGAAGAGACCAAGAGTACAGGATTGCTCAACCGGCTTATTGCCGAAAAGAAACGGCCTCGAGCCGACGTCTTCTGGAGCGGCGACCCTGTCCGTGCCGCGATCCTTAAGGCGAAAGGCGTTTCGACACCATATCGTTCACCACAGGCCAAGGGACTGCCGCAACGCTGTTCTGATCCAGACGGGTACTGGACGGGTTTTTCCGCTCGAGCCCGCGTTTTGATCTATAACCGGAACTTGGTAGCCAACGGCGAAGAACCCGAGTCCATCATGGATTTGCTCGATAAGCGCTTCGAAGGTAAGGCGTGTATCGCCAACCCGCTCTTCGGAACGACCTCGATGCACGCCGCAGCCCTGTTTGCCGTGCTCGGCGAGAGTAGAGCCAAGGAGTTCTTCGAAGGTTTCGCGGCAAACGGTGGTACGATCCTATCATCGAACGGCGAGGTCCGCCGGCGAGTCGCCGGCGGCGAGTTCGCGATCGGCATTACCGACACCGACGATGCGAACGTCGCGCGACTTGAAGGCAAGTCAGTGGGCATCGTTTATCCCGATCAACAGGGTATGGGCACCCTGATCATCCCAAACTGCGCGGTGCTCATCGCCCGCGGACCCAACCCTGAAACCGGGCGGCGTTTCATCGACTACCTACTTGAACCCGAAACGGAGCGTGCGCTGGCCGAAAGCGAAGCCGCGCAAATGCCTCTGCGGCCTGGGGTAGCGGTTCCTGATGGGGCAGTCTCGGTCGCGAGCCTGCAAGCCATGTCGGTGGATTATGCCGCCTTGGCGGTTCTGCTCGAGACGCTCTCCAAGGGATACCTGAAGGATTGGGTTGATCGGAACAGCCAATGATTTCCTGTCATTTGCTTGAGCGCCCGGGGAAATGGCGGGCCGTCGGCGTTGGGGCGCTGCTCATCGGCGCAGCGCTTCCTGCCGTTCCCCTCTTGTGGCGCGTTGCTACGTCGCTGGGCTCCGTCACGGGTTCCCTCAGCGGCGCCTTTGGTAGCGCCATTCAAAACAGTTTGCTCATGGCGTTGCTCGTGGCGGCGCTGTCGTTCACATTGGGGTTGCCCGCCGGCGTGTTGACAGCCCTTTACGAGTTTCCAGGACGGAGAGTTCTTCTTGCGCTTGCGACTCTGCCCTTGCTGGTGCCGTCGTTCCTGTGGGCCATTGGCTTCTCGTCCTTGGCCGTTCGTCTTGGCCCCGATGCTACTCATGCGGTTTCTGGTTTCAGCGGATGCCTGCTTGTATTTACCGTTGGGGCGGTTCCTCTCGTACTTCTGACCTCGTATGCGGCCAGCGGCGCGTTGTCTGGATCCCAAGTGGATGCCGCCCGTCTCTCGGGAGGAGAAAGGTCGGTGGTCCTGTGCGCATCGCGCCACGCGGCAACACCGGCGCTCCTTGCCGCCGGGCTCGGTGCGGTCTTCATGTTGTCCGACCCGGGCCCGGGCCAGATTCTCGGATTGCGCACGGCGGCGTCCGAGATCCTCACCAGCTTTTCGGCTCTCTACGACTTCACGCTGGCCGGACAACAGTGTGCCATATTGACGGCACTGGTTCTGGTGTTTGCGGCACCGCTGGCGTACTTCGCCGCTCCGCGAATTGCCAGCGAGATGATGGCACGGCAAATACGGAGGGTCGTTCGCCTGGAACATGCAATGATAGCAGTCATTACGAGCGCGGCTTTGGCGGTTTTCGTCGTGGTCGGCGTCATCATGCCGATCGCGGGATTGACCTGGCCGGTGGTCAACGGCGGAGAGTTTTCTCGGGCCCTCTCAGAACTTGTTCGCACGGGCGGCAACACGGTCATCTACGCTGTCGGAGCGGGCGCAACGTCGGCGTCGCTGGGCCTGCTTCTGGCTTTCTGCGTAGGACGAAACGATCGTCTCCGGCGGGTGTGCATCGGAGTATCCTTAGCGCTGTTCTCGTTGCCCCCGATGTTTGGCGCGTTGGGAATCGTGGAGATCGCCGCGGACGCTCCCGCCTGGACGGATCCCGTTCTTAGGAGTCGCTTGACGGTGAGCTTGGCGTTGGGCTTGCGATTCTTTCCCGTGGCGGTCGTTCTCGCCCTGCGCGCCTGGGGTTCTACTTCGGCTTCCTGGGCCCTGGCTGGGAGCATTCATGGCGTTACGTTGGGGAGATATCTTCGCCGGGTTGCGCTTCCGCTTATGCTTCCGGCTGGGGCGACGGCGATGTTGTTGGTGGCGCTGCTTGCAACCGCCGACGTGGGCACCGTTCTCCTTCTTCATCCACCGGGAGAGGCCTCGCTTCCGCTTGCCATTTTCACCGTGATGGCCAATGCGCCGGAGTCCTTGGTCGCATCGTTGTGCCTCGTCTATGTCATCGCAGCCGCTGGGCTCTTGACAGTGATATGGACTTTACCCAGAAGGCGCAAGGCATCATGAACGACCACGGCTTTCGGTTCTGCTCTGTATCAAAGTTCTACAATGGGACTGCCGCGGTCAGCGAACTCTCGTTTGTAGTGCCCACTGGGCACCATACGGCCCTTCTTGGCCCTTCGGGCTGCGGAAAATCAACGATCCTGCGTCTCCTGGCTGGCTTGGAAATGCCGTCCACGGGTGAGGTGCTATTGAACGGCACTGTGATTTCTGAGCCCAATAAAATAGTGTTGCCGCCTCATCGCCGGGGCGTGGCGATGGTATTCCAAGACCTGGCGTTGTGGCCGAACCTTTCCGTGATCCAGAATGTGCTGCTTGCTCTTTCGGGGAGTGGGATTTCGAGGAGAGAGGCCCGGGCGCGAGCCAAGGAAGCGCTCGTCCTCTGCGGAATTGAATCTCTAGCAGATCGCGTACCGGGCACACTGTCTGGAGGCCAGCAGCAGCGGGTTGCCCTGGCACGGGCGATAGCGCCGGCACCTGCCTTCCTGTTTCTTGACGAGCCGTTCGCAGGCCTCGACCTGGTCACTAAGATGATGCTTCTGAATGAGATCTCAGAACTTGCTGAGAAGGGAAGCTTCACGATCCTTCTGGTGACTCATGACCCGCTGGAAGCAACAGTGCTGTGCCGCTCGGCCGTGGTTCTCAATCAGGGACGCATCGAAGAATCCGGCGATCTGACAAACCTTTTTCGAGAGCCACGATCGGAGATACTCAAGCTGTTCCGAGCGCACCTGAGGGCATCGGCGTCTACTTCCGAACAATTAGAACAATTAGGGAACAATTAGGAACAATTAGGGACAGTGACCAATTAAATGGACGACAACTGGTGACTGTCCCTAATTAACCGGTGACTGTCCCTAATTAACCCGAAATCCGCGATCCGCAATCGTCGTGCGGGATTACCCTTGTGTTGCCGTTGAAGGGCAGCGCGCGCGGGTTACGGCTTGCCGCCTGCCGCTGTTTGCGTCAGCTTCTCGTAGACGCTCACGTAGCCGGCGGTCATGGCGGGGGCGCTGAAGTGCTGTTCGACGCGGCGGCGGCAGTCGGCGGGGTCGATGTCGGCGATGCGGGGGATCTGCTCTACGGCTTGGTCGATGCTGTCGAAGAGGAATCCGGTTCTGCCGTGCTCGACGATCTCCGGCAGCGCGCCCTTGGGGGCGGCGAGCACCGGCGTGCCGCAGGCCAACGCCTCCACGCCGACCAGGCCGAACGGCTCAGCCCAGTGGATCGGGCACAACACCGCCCGGGCTTTCTGGTACAGCGGGGCGAGTTCCTTCTGCGTGAGCAGGCCGACGTACTCGACGTTTCGGCCGTCGAGGTGCGGCTTGATTTGGTCGTCGTAGTAGTCTTGGTAGACCGGCTCGATCATGCCGGCCAACTTGAGCGGCATCCCGGCGCGCAGGGCGATCTGCACAGCGTCGGCGGCGCCCTTCTCCGGCGCGAATCGGCCGCTGAACAACAGATAGTCGTCCTTGTCGGCGCAGAACTCGTACAGGCTGAGGTCGATGCCGTTGTAAACCGTGGCCACGTAGTTCAGGTCAGGCTTGAAGCGGCGCTCGGCGTTGGAAATGGACACGAAGGGCATGTCCTTATAGCGGTCGAGCACGCCGTGCATGCCGCGCACCCAGGCCGAGCCGTGCAGCGTGCTGACCAGCGGGCAGTCGATCAGCCGGCTGAAGACCAGCGCGTGGACGTGCAGGTGCGAGTGTACAATGTCGAAGTCGCCGTCGCGGACCCACTCCATGCAAGTGGCGATGTGGTTCTGTTCGAGCACGCGGAAGTCGGGCGGGCCGACGAGCAGACCGGTTTCGGGATCGAACTGCTGCGTTCGCCGCAGTTCCTCCTCCGGCCAGAGGCTGAACGGATGCGGCACGGTGGCCACCAGGCGCGCGGAAGTGTGCGAGCCCGCCGCCGCGAAGAGCGTGACTTTGTGTCCCAGGCGGACCAGCTCCTCGCAGATATTTGCGCAGACTTGCTCCCAGGGCCCGTAACTTTCGGGCGGCACCGGCCAACTCACCGGCGCCAGCATGGCAATTCACATGACCGTCTTTTGGAGAGAGCGAGACGAGTTGGTTTCCGGTGAGAAAGATGGCTTGTCGAACATCGTTGACCGTGACAACAATCGGCGACGAATAGCCAGACGGGTAAGCATCGGTGTTCCAAACCACCTCGCCAACTTGCCCCGATTCGAGGAAACTCGCACATTTGTCAACGGTCATCGGTTCGGGTTTTCACTTATTATGCTCGATGCTTCTTCAAGGCGACCCAATCGCCGCTGACATGGGGCTGTTCGTTTTGCAACGCTATCGGTGTGGGTTCGATCTGTGCGGATTTGTCTGAAGAACTACAGCCGATACTAAGCATCACAGCAACGGCGACTGCGAGAAACATCAGGGTTCCCCGATGGATCGAGATTAAGAAACTTGTCGAAAGTTTGCTAAAAATCATTGTTATCTCCTTATAGATGTGAAGTGGTGTGGGTACATCATAGTTGACGGATAAAACGTGTATGGCGT
>JACZTW010000157.1 GCA_022573485.1 Planctomycetota bacterium | reverse complement strand
CAACATCCACAGCCGTCCGCCGAACAGCCCGCCGGCCTGCTCGCCGTGCCCGTAAGCAAAGATGTTGGCTTCTTCGATCAGCAGGAAAAACCCCGAGGCTCCACAACCGGTGGCCACACCAATGAGAATGGCCATCAATGTCAGGAAGTACTCTTCTCGAAAGCCGTGTTTCGAAAAGAAACCCACGAAACGCCGCCGAACCTGGCGACCCAGCATGTCGAGCCGTTTACGCATGCGCCGAACGATACCGAAATTCAGGCGCTGCGGCAACGACAATGTCGCGGGCAGACGCGTTACGACGGTTCGTTGACTTTGGCTTCCGTGACCACGCCATCGCGAAATCTGATCGACCAACTGCCTACGCCGCTCATATGCACGCCCATCGAGCCGAATGATCGACCCCGCCGCTCAGGCGGGTAGTCGTCCGGACTGAGAAAACGGTCCGGCAGGAGCTGGTGCAGATCTTCGAGACGGTCCCCAACCTGTACTTGGTTCAGGATGCGCGCGGTCACGCGCCGAGAGACGGTTGAACCGCCATATCGGCAAGCAAATGCAGGGCAGTGCGCCTCGATGATAGGCCAGATGCCTAGACAGAAAACGACGACAGCCAGCGGCGGAACCACCAACATCGCGAGTTTGGGAAGCCGCAAGAACGCCAGAATACGACCCGCGATGCGCCTTCGTATTTCAACAGAGTATGTCAAGCCGCCGACAACCCCGACGACCGATGCGTAAATCTGAAAGTGAACATGGAACGACAGACCCGCCCAGGCCAGCAAGATCATATAGCCCACCAAAGCGTACAAACCGAGGAAGAACGGGAATACCGATACCCGGAACATCCAATGTCGCTGATCGACAAGCATCACCACGGGTAACACAAAGATCAGCCACCACACGAAGATGTGCGCCGCCGGCCAGAACAGCATGGCAGCGAAATCCGTTACCCGCCCGAAGCCGCCAAGGTGGACCTGGTAAGCGGCGTATCCCCAGTAGGCCACGCACCAGCCGAGGAACGTGCCCAAGAACGAAACAGCGGCGCGCTCGGGTCGCGATACTCTTGCTCCAGATGTCAAATCCGATCTCCCTGAGCACTGATGGCACCCGCCGGCGGCGTGAGTTCTCTGAGTTCGACCCCGGTGACGGGTTCTTGTTCCGGTAGAGATGACACGCGGGTATGACGTGCAGGACCGTTCAGCGTGCGCCGCCGCATTTTCGAGAACACAGCCAGGTTGAAGAAGTGCATGAAGCCCAGCACGAGTAAGACCAACCCGACCTTCGTACTCAAGACCTCGATCGCACCGACCATGTCCGCAGGCTTGGCGCCATACTTGAGCGCCAGCGTGACGTAGCCGATGTTGATCAAATAGAACCCGACCACCAACAAGTGATTCACTGAGTCAGCCAGATCCTCCTTCCCCGAAAACGTCTCGACCAGAAATATCCTGCCATGCTTGAACAGTGTCTGCGCCACCCACACAGTCATGGCCACACTGATCCCCAGGTAAATGATGTAAGTCCACACCGTCATCACGATCTCCTTTCTCTAAAAGCCATCGAGTCCCGTAGCAACAACGCAAACCCCGGTGCTCGCCCAACGCCCAACTCAAACCAGATTATGCTTGCCTTCGGCTTGCCGTTTAGCCGCCGCCCCGAGATCCTCGCGTCCGCGAGAGCTCACTGGAATCCTACGACGTTCAGCAAATTCTCTGTCGTCAGTTGTTTCTGCACTCACAGAAACATGTTCCAAAATAAGAGACACGGCCCGACTGCCTCACGACGCCAGGCCCAGCATCTTCTTAATCCTGCCGCCCATCTTTACAAACTTGATCAACGCTCCAGAGGGTAACTTGCGCATGTCTTCGTACCAGTGCATCATGGTCTCGAAGAAGTCGAGCATCTCCGCAAGGCGCTCCTTGGAATATCGCTCGGCTTCGCCCCCCTTCTCAGCGTCGGCCAGACATTCGCGGAGCAGCACACGCGTCGGCTCACATTCGCGCTCCTTGCGCTCGTCGAGAATGACCTGGAACATTTGCCAGACGTCCTTGAGCGACTCGAAGTGATCGCGGCGATCGCCCATGACATGAACCACGCGGACAATGCCCCAGCCTTGCAGTTCCTTCAGACTGTTGCTGACGTTCGAGCGCGCCACTTGCAGCGTCTCGGTGATTTCCTCCGCGTTGAGCGGTTGGGGCGAGAGGAACAGCAGGGCGTGAATCTGAGCCACCGTACGATTGATGCCCCATTTGCTGCCCATTTCACCCCAGTGCAGGATGAACTTCTCCATGACCGGTGTCAGCTTCACCATTTGACATTCTCCAATTTCTGTTCTTACAGAATATACTGCAATACTGCGCGTGAGTCAAATGGATTTGGATTTTTTCTGGAAAACAAGTGATTTCGGATCGCCGTTGGCATATATTTCAATATATGACTCAAATATATCGCCGGATATCCGAGCAGCGACTGCAAACTGCGGGCCAACGGATCAAGCGCCGTCGGCAGGAGTTGGGCTTGAATCAAGTAGCTCTGGCCCGGGCAGCCGGCGTGACGCAGGGCTATCTCAGTGCGGTCGAGACGGGCCGGCGTCATCTCGGCGGCGCGACGGTCAAGCGGCTGGCAGATGCACTGGACTTGCCCCCTGCGGTGATCATCGGGCGGGCCGCGGGCCACGACAATCCCCAACTTTACGAAGCCACAGACGTGCCGCTTTTCGGCAGCATCCCCGCCGGCCCGCCGTCGGAAACCCAGGAAACGGCAGAGACCTGGCCTGTGCTGAAACACCTCTGGAGCCCGGATTACTATTGTTTGCGTCTCACGTTCGACAGCATGGAGCCGACGCTCAAGCCGGGTGATATCGTACTTGTACACTATCGCCCGGACGTCGAGCCGCTCCACGTGCAGGGCAAAATCTGCGCCTGTCTGGTCGAAGGCCAGCCGACACTTAAACGCGTCAGCGTCGAGCACACCGACAGCGGCGACATGATCATCCTGCGGGGGGACAATCCCAACGTCCCGCCGCTGGCCCTCGATCTCTCGCAGGACTTTTCCATTCAAGGCGTGGTCGTAAAGCTCGTCTCGCGCGAGCTGTGAAGCCCAGCCTGCGCCCAGCCAGCGTCCCCACGACCCCATTCGTAACCCCGTTCCAGCAAAGCACTTGTAATAAAATATGGCATTGCTCTTGACGAGGCACGCTGGCGACACTAGTGTTAGGTTTATGTTCGGTAACTAAGTAAGACTTGTTGTTGTGTAAATATTTATAAAATAATGAGTTACGTTCGATCAGAGAACAAATCAGGAAAGAAACGCTCCCCTCATGTCAAACGGAAGCGTAAGGGCATGGATTTGACGCGCGGAAGCGTGAAGGGCCGGCGCGATCCAGATGCCGAGACTCGGCCGGCACGGGATTCTCAGCGCCCGGACCGGCCGGACTGCGTTTCGGGCGCGTATCGTCTCAGCATTACGCGAACACCAAGCCCGGCGAAGATGACCGCCCGCGTGGGGCAGATTTGCCGGCAGTTCGGCGTCAATCCGCATCCCGAGCCGATTCGAATCGTCGAGGACCTGGCGCTCTCTTTGGAGCCCGGCACGATCACGCTGATCAGCGGACCCTCTGGCGCGGGCAAGTCGGCCATCCTGCAGGCGCTCGAGGAGCGCTGCCCGCGCGCCCATGCAGTGCATCGGGCCGCGCTGCCGGCAAGCAAGTCGATCGTGGATGCGGTCGGCAGCCGTCGCTCGTTGGCCGAGACGCTGCAACTGCTCACGGCCTGCGCACTGGGCGAGCCACGGTTGTGGCTTCGACAATACGACCAGCTTTCCGATGGGGAGCAATTCCGCGCCCGGCTGGCGTGGTGCATCGATCATCACTTGCACGACGGATCGTCGGGCTTGCTGTTGTGCGATGAGTTTTGCGCCGTGCTGCACCGCCGCGCGGCCCGCTCGATCGCGTACAACCTGCGCAAGCTGACCACACGACTGCGGCTCACACTGATCGTAGCCACTTGCAGTCCGGACATCGTAGCGGATCTGCAACCGGACGTGCTGCTGCAACTGCATTCGACGAAGCCACCCGAAACCAGACGGTACAATCCAAAGAACAAACCAATCAGCCTGCGCCGCAATGTGGTCATCGAGCGCGCGGGCAAGCGCGACTATCTGGACTTCAAACCCATGCACTATCGTCAGACGGACGAGCTGGGATTTGTCGATTGCGTGTTCGTGCTCCGCGAAAAACGCGGCGGCGAGAAGCTGGCCATCGTGGTCTATTCGTATTCGCCGCTGGAACTGAGCCTGCGCAACCGTGCGCTGGACGGCCGATTCAAACGCAATGCGAAGCTGCTCAACAAGGAAATGCGCATTCTGCGGCGGCTGGTGGTGCATCCGGACGTTCGCGGCTGCGGCCTGGGGCACTATTTGGTGCGTAAGACCCTGCCGCTGGTCGGCGTGCCGTATGTCGAGTGTTTGGCATCGATGGGTAGTGTGAATCCAGTCTTCGAGCGGGCCGGCATGGAGCGGATCGGCGAATGCCCCATGCCCGCCGAGCGCGCCAAGTTGCTCCGCGAACTCGACACACTCGGGGCTGACCCGTTCGGAGCGGACTTTGTCAACCAGGTTGTGCGCAGGCCTCGCGTCCGCAGGGTCGTCGCGAAGATGATCTACCAATGGTATCAAGCCACCACCGGCGAAGGCGAAAAACGCGTCGCCAGACAATCGCCGCAATTCCTCGCCCAAGCCTTCCGCGGTCTGGTCGGCACGCAACCCGTTTACTACCTCTGGCGCCAGCGATAGTAATACGGTGGTCCAACATCAGGAAAGGAGCAGTAGGCCGAGGAGGTTACTTCTCCTCCGAGGCCGGGTGCTTCGGTGGCTGCACCGCCGTATCACCGAAGGGGGGCTCAAGCTTCGATGGATCCAATGGCTCGGTGGCCTGGGCTGTATAACCGCGCTGCCGCTGATCGTTGTCGCCGATGTGTTTCTTCGCGTCTGCGTTGGACGCGTATTTTTGTTTATTTGATTTGTCGGTCATCTTTAGTACCCCCAATTTTCCTGAAGTCCAAGAGTGCAATTTGATCTGCTTTGATCAAGACACCAGCAGAGTTTGCTACCGGTTTCCATCGCCCCTTTCCTGCGAGCTTGAACTGAGCTTCCAGATACAAATCACGCTCGTTGGGATCATCACCTGCGAACGAAGAGGTTCCGAAAAACCCAGCGACCAGAGAACCGTTCTTGAGTGTCACAACGACCCAACAGGGCACTCCCTTGCCAAAATACCAATCCCACGCAGTCGGAATCGAGGAGATTGTCCGAAACCCCAGCCTAACGAGCAGGCGATTGACCGCGTTCCGCTGTTGAAGTTTTCCAGAGAGAAACCCCAACCCGATCGGCGTCATGAATATTATAGCAAACAACCAGAGAGCGGTCCATCGCGGGTATTCAGTCGAGAAGTCGGTCGCAAATATGAACCACAGTGCCCCGAACCACAGGCCGTGGTTGAAACAACTCAATGTCAGAAATTCGAGAAACCTGATCTCCGTAGCGCGTGCTCTCCTCGGAACCAGGACAGATAGCACACTTGACCATACGAAACCTGGCACCAGGAAGCCGATGGCCAGCAGAACTGCCTCGAGTGTGTCAAACTCCATGCCGTCCACCCATTCCAGTCACGTGGTTTCTCTTGCCTGATCGCCCTGCACTGTGTTTGTCCCAGTTCCGATCCTGCACCCGAATTTCGTTGTTGCTTGCATTGCAGGGAATCCAAGAGTGCATGGGAAGGGTGGCGATCGTTGGGCCGTCGGGATTTGAGCGATCGGGGGGCAAGTAATACAAGTAGTCGGTAGTCAGTAATCAGTAGTCCGTAACGAATCGGAGTTTGATCATGTCGGTTTCCTCCCTTCTGCAGAGCGCGTTGAGCCCGCTCCGATCGCGCAAGGTTCGAGTCGCGCTGGCCACCGTGCTGGCGGCTTACGCAGCCCAGGCCGGCCTGGACGTGGGTGAAGTAATGATCCACACGGTTTTGGGTGTGGGCGTCGCGTTGATCCTGGGCATTGCGCATGAAGACGCGGGCTCACGCTCTGCCCCGCCGAAAAAAGAAGGTACATGATGGTGATGTTCACGCGATTTACCTTCGCTGTCGTATTTGCCGGACTCATTCCGCTGAACGCTGGATGTGCGAGCAGCGCACATCTCGATCTGTCGGCCGCGCGGTCGCTGCTGGCGATCGCAACCGAAATGCGGATGACGGTCGAGGAATATCATGCCGATCTCGCTCAATTGGACGAGCAAAGTGAAGCCTTTGCGATCCAGTCTTTCGTCGCCAGAGTGGCTGGCGCCGACGGAGATAAAGCGAAGCTCGAAGAAGACAGCGCGGCTTTGAGGGCCGTTCTGGCGAAGTTGCGCACCGACCGCGCTGTCGCAGTGGAACGGTTTATTATCGCGCTGGGAAATCTGGACGTGCTCGCGGACATGGCGGAGGACCTGAAGAGCCACGCTCTGGGGCGGCTTCGGTTCGGGCAGGGAATTTTCGGATTGCTGGTCAACGAGGAGTGAACGCATGTCTGTTACCGACGAACTGGATGCACTGATCGACGAATTGGATGCTGCTGTTGGCGATGAAGCTGGCGCGGATGCACCTGACACAGCGACCGTGGTCGGCGAGCCGGACAGCGCGACGCTCTCGAACGATGCGGACGCGCTGGACTTGATCTTGGGCGCCCCGTCCCGACGGACGAACGTCAAACGCCTGCGCGACAGCGACGTGGTGCGGCAGTTCCGAGAAGATCTGCTGAACGGGGCCGTGCGGATCGATCGCTTGAATCAAGTATTGAGCATTGTGGCACTGGTGATCAAACAAGTTTTGAAACTGCGCTAGCGCCTGTAGCGGCCGACCTCTGTGTCGGCCGTCGGTCGGCAGGGACGCCGACCGCTACCAGATCAGGTGGGTCTCGACTCACCCTACCTGCGAGGAAGATGAACGAGATCGATTGGAAAACTCTGGGTGCGATCATCGGGGTGATGGTGCCGCTGCTGGGCGTGCCGCTGGCGATGATCACGCTGTATCTCAAGAGCATCCGCGATTACCAGGTGGATCGCTGCGAGGGCATCGAGGATCGGCTCGAACATCTTGACGCGGCGTTTCATGACGTGAGGCGGCGGGTCGGCGAGTTCGAACGGGATTATACCACTAAGGAAGAATGGCTCCGCGAGTCGATGCACGCTCGCAAGCAATTGGAGAAGCTGACGGAGTTGGTCACGCGCATCCAGGTGGGAATCGAAAACGGCAACGGTCTGGCGCACCACTTCGCGCAGGCGACCGAAGCCATGGTGCGGCTGACGGAGGCGCTGGTCGCAGGGAGGAATTGACGGTCATGGGTCAACATGCAGCGGCACGACAAGTCAAGCAAGTACGGCGCGAAACGCTCGTCGCTCTGAAAATGCTCTATCCGGCGGCGCTGATGGGCGAGCAACTTCTGCGCAGTTTATTGATCTTGTTCCCGCAACTGGAATGGGATTATTTTCGGCGTGATTTGGTGTACCTGTGCGAGAAGGGCTACATCGCCCGCGTGGTGGCGGACAACGAGACCGACGAGCGGGCTACACCGTGGCGGAAACGGTGGTTCCGCCTGACTTCGGACGGCGTCGAAATCGCCGACCATTGCATCGAAGACCCGGCGCTGGAACTGTGAGCCATCATGCCGCGCGAGCGCACGACCACGAAGCAACGCCGCAAGGCGGCATCTGTGAAGTCGCAACGCACCTCAGCACCCAAGGAGCCGCGGGTGGAATGGAATCCCGACGGGTCGGGAGCCCGCGCGCAGGCACGAGGTGCGGGCCAGAATGACCCCGGCGACCTCCAATCGCTGCCGGATGATCTTCGCAGTCGCATCGATCAAGCCATCGCCGACCGGCCAAGGAGGCTTGAGAGTGTCCGCAAGATCTACGATCACTTCGCCCTGAAAGATCAGGGCATCACATACAAGTCATTTTTGGTCTACGCGCGGCGCAAGGGCTGGCGGGGCCGGCTTGCAGCGACGGGTCGGGTCATCGGGGCTATGTTCGGTTCGCCTGAGCGGGACGAAGCAGATCGTCTCTGCAATTCCGCTTACCTGAGCCTGATGTCAACTGTGTCCGGCATGCTGCAGGAAGACGAGGAGCAATTTCCGACGGCCGAGCTGGTCCGGCTGTCGAAGATCATCACCGATCAGCGCGCCGTCGGCGTCAAGGAACGAAACGTCGAACTCAAGACGGCGAAACAAACCGACTCCGCCGGCGGCAACGACAAAGCCAAACCACTCGACACCGGCCTGCCGGAAAATTTCGATGAAATTGTCCGGCGGATCTACGGCGTGGAGATCAAGGACGAGAAGAGAAGTTGTCAGTTGTGAGTCGTCAGTTGTCAGTGGGTGGCGATCGCTCGTCAGAACTCGGCAGCGTGAACGCCGTGCCGCATTCGGGGCAGCGCGGTTCGGTGAGACCCCGAAGATGATAGCCGCATTGGCGGCAACACTCGCCGACCACGACCACATTGTCGACCAGGCGCATGGCGACGTACAGTCCAAGCATCCACACAAGGAAGCAACCCAACAGTGAACCCGCCTCACCGAGGGTGCGCGGGAGGCTACCGAGCCAAGCAGGTGCGATTTGCGGCGATAGAGCACACCACGTGAGGGTGAGGAGCCCCAGAGCCACGAAGCCCACGAAGATGAGAAAGTTGCCTCTCGAATTCTCCCTCATCTCGAGCAGGGCGTCGCAATGCGCACACCGCCACTGACGTGTGAGCGTGAAGATGCGCCGAAACGGAACACATTCAAAACAATTTGGGCATCTTTGTCGCATCGCCGCTGAACTCCGTTGTGCTGTCGCGCTCCCCTG
>JACZTW010000156.1 GCA_022573485.1 Planctomycetota bacterium | reverse complement strand
CGGCGATCCACTTGGCGCAGGCGGTCCAGCCCGATGATCAGCTTGGCTGGGAACTTCGGCAGATCTGCAGCCGGGGTGCCTTTGCCGCGAAGGCGCGTGAACGCATAGCCGCCCAGCACCGCTCCCTCAGCCAGGGCTTCAGCGAGCGCTTCGCCGGCGACTTTCGTACCGGCCAGGCTGGCGGCGGCAAAGACCACCGTCCCTTTGTCGGCCTTTTGCACCGCTCCGTTCCGCACCGCCCGGCCGATGATGCAGCGGGCCTGCTCGGTCGTGAAGTCCTTCGCCTTGCCCGCCCCGATTAGCAGCGCATAGTGGTTGCGCTTGGCCAGGGTGAGGGTCAGTGATTGGCCCGTCTTGCCCTCGAAGCCCCAGGTCCGGGCCGAACGCGGATCGAAGCCATATGTTTTCGCCGCCGCCGCCAACTTGCCTTCAAAAACCGGGATCAGCCAAGTGTTCGACTTGCTCCGAGCCTGGCGAAACGTATCGAGAAGAACCTTCATTCTGCAAACTCCTTACTATGCTATTCCGAGCGTCGCTTGCTCCTGTCCAGCTCGGGCCAGGACGAGATTGTAGACGCTGCGGGCGCCGGCCTGTTTCAGCACCTTGGCCACTTCGTTCAGCGTGGCCCCCGAGGTCATGACATCATCGACGACGCAGATGCAGGCATCCTGCACACAGACGCCGGATCGCAGAGCGAATGCGCCTTGCACGTTGCGAATGCGATCGCTCAGGGAGAGTCCGATTTGATGGCGCTCGAACCGAACGCGACGCATCACCGACAAGCAGGGCACGTTCAAGCGCCGTCCGATCTGAGTGGCGAGCGCCATCACTGGGTGAAAGCCCTCCGTGATCCGGCGCATCCAGTGCGACGGCACCGGCACGACGGCCTCAATATCCTTGTGCCACATTGTCTGTTCCAGCGAGCGGATCATCAAGTCCGCCAAACAAGAGTCCAGATACTCCGAGCCGCGATATTTATATCGACGCAGCATTTGCATCATGGGATCGACATAGGGTGCCACGCGGGCCGTCCCGTCAAAGCAAAAACTGGAAGCACGGCACCGCCCGCAAAGTCCTTCGGCGGAGATGTGCGGACCCGACGACGAGCCGCATCGCGGGCAGGCCGGTGCGGCGCGCAGCAGATCCAGAGCCGCACCACAATCGCAGCATAGGTGGCCGCCTTCGCAGGGCGGTCGCCCGCAGGCCACACAGACGGGCGGAAAGATCGTCCGGCCCAGAGCTTCGATTGCGGTGCCCAGCAATGCCATTGCAGCCCTCGAAACCACCGATTCGACCTCGGAATCGGCGACTTTAGGATTCCAAGATGATAAGATATACTAAACGATTCGATAATATTGCCAATGGATAAAGGTCTTGAGTCGGCATGATGAAGCTGCCACGAATACAAACCCTGATGGTTCTCGGCATCGCCGTGTGGCTGCTGGTGCCGCAGTCCGCGCTGGCCCAGCCTGTCAAAAAGGTTCTGCTGGCGGAGGCACAGCTCAAAGAGTTGCCGGCGACTTCCCTGCTGGTCGGCTCGGTGCGGCCCAACCGCATCAGCACCGTCGGTGCGGAAGTCGAAGGATTAGTCACAGCCTTGCCCGTCCGACAGGGAGATTATCTGAAGACCGGCACGCTGATTTGTCAACTCAATGACGACACGCTGCAATTGGAACTCAGGGCGGCGGAGGGAAAATTGGAGAGCCTCAATGCCGCGGTGCTGATCGCCAAGGCCGACCTCGATCGTTGGACGCGCGAGAAAGAACGCGTCGCCAAACTCGAGGATTCCTATCGCGCCAACGCCAAGGAAGTCTACGACACGTTGGCGGATTTCCTCATCGCGGAAAACCGCGTGCGTGAAGCTGAGCAGGACGTCGTCGAGCAAAGCGCGCAAGTGGAATTGAAGAAGATCGAGATTGCCAAGACGCGGATCGCTGCGCCCTTCGACGGTTACGTTACCGCCCTGCACACCGAAGTCGGGCAATGGCTGCCGCGCGGCGGGCAGGTGATCGAGATCATCGACCTCGAAACGGTGCTGGTTCGGGTGGACGCGCCGGAGTCGGCGATCGTTCATATTCGAGTAGGCGACGAAGCGCGGGTCAAGCTCGACGCTTTGAATAGCACGGTGACGGGCCGCGTCAAGTACATCATTCCGCAAGCTCACGAGCAGGCCCGCACGTTTCCAGTGGACATCGCCATCGCCAACCCGCAGCACACGTTGCGCAGTGGAATGTTCGCCCGCTGCACGGTCAAGACCGGCCTGGCTGGACAGGTGGTTGCCGTGCCCAGGGACGCCGTGGTCCACAAAGAGGGCACGAACCGAATTTGGGAGGTGAAACCGGCGGGGCCGGCGGGCATGATGGCCTTTCCGATGGTCGTCACCCTTGGCGCCGAGGTTGGAGAATGGGTCGCGATCACCTCCGGCAATGTTTCTCCAGGTATGAAGGTGGCGGTGCGCGGCAACGAGCAACTGATGCCGTTCCCGGCGAAGGTCATCGTGGTCGAGGAGGAAGCGCTCATGACGACATCGACACAGAGCCGTGGGTCCCGGCGCGCCGGGAGAGACACCGAGCCGTGGGTCCCGGCGCGCCCTTCCTCACATTGAGGAGTTCAAAAGTAGTGAACGTCCGCGTGAGCTGTCTTCGACCCTGAGGCTCCCTTCGGGTCTGAGCCTCAGGGTCGAAGACAGACCCGAAGGGAAGCTCACGGCTCGAGAGTCTGTATCATCCTCCCTTTGAAAGCGATCGCATGGGCATTATTCGGTTCGCCATCAACAATCCAGTGAAGGTCACGGTCGGCGTGATCCTGCTGACGTTGTTCGGCGTGCTCAGCGTCTTCGCCATTCCGATTCAACTCATCCCCAACGTCGATGAGCCGCGCATCACCGTGCAAACGTTCTGGGAAGGCGCCAGTCCGCAGGAAATCGAGCGCGAGATCGTCGAACGGCAGGAAGAGAGGCTCAAAGGCGTCGGCGATCTCAGGAAAATGACGTCCACATCGACCGAAGGCAACGCAACGATCGTGCTGGAATTCTTCGTGGGCACGGACAAGGACGCCGCCCTCCGCGACGTTTCCGACAAGCTCCGGCAAGTGAGCGGCTATCCCAATGAGGTCGATGAGCCCACCGTGCAGGCGGCCGACGCCGCGCTGAACTCGCCGATCGCCTGGCTGATCTTCTATGCCGCCCCCGGTGAGGATCCTTCGACGCTCAAGGACTTCGCGGAAGATAAGATCAAACCGATTCTGGAACGGGCCCAGGGCGTGGCGTCGATCGACGTTTACGGCGGCCGGGAACGCGAAGTGCAAATCCGCGTCGATGTGGCCCTGATGGCCGCCCGCGGCGTGACCTTTCGCGATCTCGAGAACGCGCTGCGCCAGCAAAACAAGAACATCTCCGCGGGCACCATCGCCAGCGGCAAACGTGACTACACTTGGCGGACTCTCGGCCAGTTCGAAACCCTCGAGCAAGTCGAGAACACGGTCATCGCCCACGGCGCCGGCGGACCGGTCTACGTCAAAGACATCGCCAAAGTCATCTCGACATACAAGAAACAGTATTCGTTCGTTCGCTCGGTCGGCAAGCCCGTGCTGGCCATGCCGGTGCGGCGTGAGACGGGCAGCAATGTCATCGAGGTCATGCGCAATCTCGGCGTGCAGATCGACAAGGTCAACCGCGAGATTCTCGAGCCGCTCGATCGCGAGCTTGTGCTGACGCAACTCTACGACGAAACAGTGTACATCCGCGCCGCCATCAACCTGGTGCTCAACAACCTGTTGTACGGCGGCGTTTTGGCGGTGATCGTCTTGCTCTTGTTCTTACGCAGCGGATCGGCGACGGCCATCGTGGCGCTGTGCATCCCCATATCCGTGGTGGGCTCGTTCCTGGTCGTGACGGTGCTGGGCCGCACGATGAACGTTGTCATGCTCGCCGGGATGGCCTTTGCGGTCGGGATGGTCGTGGACAACTCCATCGTTGTGCTCGAAAACATCTATCGTCATCGCCAAATGGGCAAAGACCGCTTCAGCGCGGCGCTGGACGGCGCCGTCGAAGTGTGGGGCGCAGTGCTGGCCAGCACGCTGACCACCATGGCCGTCTTCCTGCCGGTTGTCTTCCTGAAGGAAGAAGCCGGACAATTGTTCCAGGACATCGCCATCGCCATTGCCTCGTCGGTCGGGCTCTCGCTGGTGGTGGCTATGATGGTGATCCCCACCGTCGCCGCCAGAACGCTGCACGCCCGCGCTGTCGGGCGCGGCGAACGTACGTACGGACGTTTCGCCCATGCTTTCGGAACGCTGATTCACACCATCAACGGCAGCGTGCTCGCGCGGTTGGCGGTGGTCGGCAGCTTGGTCGGCGGATCGCTCTATGGCAGCTATCGTTTGATGGCGCCCACCGATTACCTGCCCAGCGGCAATCGCAACCTCGTCTTCGGCTTCCTGTTCACATCGCCGGGACTGTCGTTGGATGAGTTTCGCAGGATGGGTGAGGTTCTGGAGGACACCATCGATCCTTACTGGGACCAGGACTTCGCCGTGGAGGACTATCCGAAAGGACTCAGCGAGAGTGCAGCCGCCAAGAAGCAAGCCCTGGACGACAAGTGGAATCGCGATGTCGTCGTCGCCCTGGAACAGAAGCTGGCCGCGGCGGAGCAGCAATACGCCGACGCCAAGAAGCCGACCCCGGAAGGAGAATCCGGTGAACACGGGCCGCGCATCACACCGAAGGACGCGGCGGCTGCAGTCGAGAGTGCCCGCGAGAAACTCGACGCGAACCGCACGCCGCCGCCCGCGATCGAGAACTTCTTCTATGTCGCATCCAGCGGTCGATGTTTCATGGGGGCCACCAGCCGCGACGCAGACGTCGTCAGGCCGTTGGTCAATCTGCTTGAGCACGCCGGCGGCAAGATACCGGGCGTGTTCCCGATCTTCTTTCAGACCTCGCTCTTCGGCCAGATCGGCGGCAGCGGCAACTCCATCGAACTCGAGATTCGCGGAAACGATCTGAAGGAGGTGACGGCGGTTGCGCAGCAGTTGCAGAGGGAGATCAGGCCGCGTTTCGGCCATCCGCAGGCCGATCCAGCGAACTACAACCTCGGGCGGCCCGAGTTGCAGGTCATTCCTGATCGCGTGCGGGCAGCGGAGGTCGGGCTCAACGTGCGCGACGTCGGGCAAATTGTCGAAGCCTGCGTCGAGGGCTTCTTCGTGCCGGGCGGCTTCCGCGAGCGCGGTGACGAGATCGATTTGGCCGTCATCGTCGAGGGCTTGCAGCACGCGACTTCCGACGAGATCCAGAAGACGCCCATCTTCACGCCGATCGGGCAGATTGTGTCATTGGGCTCCATTGTCGAGATCGTAAGCACCGCCGCGCCGCAGCAAATCAACCACATCGAGGAAATGCCTTCCGTCACGCTGACGGTCCGGCCGGACGAGAACATGGCCCTCGAGACCGCCATGACCATCCTGCAAGATGACATCATCACTCCGATGCGTCAAAGCGGCCGCATCCCCAAGTCGGTTTTCATCATGGCCGCCGGCAATGCCGACAAGCTCGTGCAGACCCGCAAGGCCCTGTTCGGCGAGTGGCACGGCTGGAGCATCGACAGCCTGGTCAGCATCGGCACCAGTCGCGGCGGGCTGGCGATTCTGATTACCTACCTGCTGATGGCCGCCCTGTTTGAGTCTTTCGTGTATCCGTTCGTCATCATGTTCACGATCATCCCCGCCACGGTGGGCGGGTTCGCGGGACTCGCCATCGTACACAAGCTGACGCTGGCCAACCCGCTGGTGGCGACGCAGAAGCTGGACGTGGTCACTATGCTGGGCTTCGTGATTTTGGTCGGCATTGTGGTCAACAACGCCATCCTCATCGTGCATCAGGCACTGAACAACATGCGTGACGGCGGGTTGGCTCCGCGCGATGCCATCACGCTCAGCGTGCGCACGCGCATTCGGCCGATCTTCATGACCGCCCTGACCAGCGTGTGCGGCATGAGCCCGCTGATCCTCATGACCGGTGCCGGCAGCGAGTTATACAAGGGCCTGGGCTCCGTTGTGGTCGGCGGGCTGATCGTCTCGACGCTGTTCACGTTGGTGCTGGTGCCGGCGCTGTTCTCACTGTTCGTCGGCGCCATGCAAGTCATCCGCCCCGCCGCAGTCACCGGCCAATTGCGAACCCCCATCCGTACGTGATACGATCACGCAGGCCACGAAGACACCAAGACACCAAGGACAGGCGTTGTACATGGCGGACGGCGCGGCTGGATCATGCGATCACCCGGATTCGGGTTGCTGGAAGGGAGTGCCGCATTCGGGACAGCGCTGACTGGAGCCGCGCAAGTCATAACCGCAGAGAACACAGTGGCCCGGTGGCCAGGCCCTTGGGAATCGGATCATGCCGTAAAGGGCAATCAGGATCAGAAGTCCAGCCGATCCCCAAGTCGCGATCGTGGGTAAGATGAAAGCCATGCCCACCTCGCCCATGCCGTAGACGTATAACGAGTCGATGAATCTGAATAGCAAGAGTGGAAGAGCTCCAAGACTCAGGCCGGACAGCAGCAACATCGCGGCGAATCGCTTCGTGCAGAGCTTCCGGCGTCTTGAAGGTCGTTCAGCAATTGCCCTGTCGATCCACTGCCCGATCAGGAACCACTGAAGACCGCCCATGATCGTGAACGAAGCTGCTGGCAGGACTTCCTGCAAGACAGCAGGCGAGGCAGGTATGCTGATCAGCGTGGGGATGTTGGCGAACAGCAGTGCGATCACCGCGAACGGGGCAGATGTGATGGTTGGCACGGTCCAGAGGAAGACAATGTTCTCGTTGTAAATGCCGTGCTCGCTGCTTATCACGCCCGCCACCACACCAACGAGCAAAGTGTGCAGGACGGGCGCCATGATTCTGAACCGGAATCGCCATCCGAACGATCCGTTCCCGCACACGTCGCCATTGTAGATCGTGGCTCGCATAGTTGCGGTTCGAAGAGGTCATCATCCGCGATCGATTCTGAGCCTCGCGTCCCCGCACGTGCTCCGCCGGTCAGTCCTTCTTCTTGAGCTTCTCATGCAGGGCCAAGTCCTTGCTGACGGAGTCGGCCAGATCCTTGGCTTGCGACTGGAGCTCCTCCGGCACGCCGTCTATCGCTTGCAGCGCATCGATGGCTTCACGGGCGGCAAGCAGCTTCGTTGCGAACTTGTTGGATTTCTCGGCGTGCTGGGTTCTGCTGTCGAAATACGCCACGGCGATCCGGTAATGGGCCTGGGCCACGGTCTCCGGCTGCGAAGCGTGCTCGACGACCTTGGTATACCAGCGGATGGCCACCTTGTGTTTCTCTTCCTCGTCGAGGTAATACTCGCCCATCGCCAAATATGGTTCGGTCAGGCGGCCCGCCTTGTTTTCCGGGTCGGCCTTCTCGAGTTTGCGGATCACCTTCTTGGCCAGGCTGACCTTCCCGCGATTGGCGTAGGCCGTCGCCAGCTTACGACCCGCCTCCAGGTCGGGCGGATCGGCTTTGAATTTGGCCTGCAGCTCGCTCAACCCGCTGTGGAACGCGAGCACATCCTGCATGTGCGCGGCGAACTTCTTGGGCGGCTTGTATCCGATGAGCTTCTCGATCCGCTTGCCAGTGGCATCTGCAAAGATGATCGTGGGCAGCGACCGGATTTTGAAGCGCTTCGCCAGGTCTTTGTTCGTGTCACAATCGACTTTAAGCGGAACAAACTGCTCCGCCAGCTTGATGACTTGACCGTCGGTGAAGGTCTTGGCATCAAGCGCCTTGCAGGCTCCTCACCATTCCGCGTGGAAATCGATCATCATCAGCTTGCCGGTGTCCTTGGCCATCTTGGTGGCGTCACTGTAGGACGTGACCCACTCGATCTTCGCCGGCCCCGCGTTCGCGACCGCCGCCGAGGATAGAACTGCCCCCACACCGACCACCAGCCCAACCAACCGTGTGCTTTGCATTGCTGTACTCCTTATGCAACCCGCCCGCCCGGCACTTTGCACCTGCCGACGAGCCGCTGAAAACAGAGAGATGCTTCCATCCCATGATACCGCCGTCCACCCCCCACCACAATCACGACCCCCAGCCGCCGTTCGGACCAGCCCCCCGCCGAACCCCGTCCGCTTACTGCTGACCGCTGATGCCTTGCCGCTATCCTCATAATCCCCTTCCGGCCTTGCGCTTACGCGAAGTTTGGGTTCGTTTGGCGCATACGCTTTCCACCCACTACGCCCTCACTGTTCCCTGTTCCCTTTTCCCTGATCCCTTCTTTCATCCGCGCACACCAACTCCGCAGACCCTCCACCTACCCGTATAACTTGCCACCCGATCCATGAAGAATCTCAGATTTGGCGATCAGGTGGTGTGGCGTATGAACCGGACGGAACGGCGAGCCAAGGCGTCACCGGTCCGCTCATTCTGAATGGGATGTCGTGCAGGATTCTCGATCCTGGCGGAAGATGCCAATTGAAGCATATTCTCGGCCCATTCCAATTCGCGCGCCGCCTGAAGAAGCTTCCGTGTCGCGTTGGATCGCCTGACCGAGTATCATTTCTACAGCCGGGTCAGTCAGCGGGCCGATGACCAATACGGTGGAGTAAGGGAGTCACTCGTCGCCGTGAAAGCCACTAATCTCACTGCCGTTAGCCTGCGCCCTTATTTGGAACGGTGCGGGTACAGAGAGTCGCGCCTCGCCGCAGACTACTCGTTTGACGGAACGTTCGACTACTTCCACAAGGACTTGTTCAACCCTGAATCGATGACGGTCGCGGTGCTTGAGCTGTCCAGCCGAACGCCGACGAAGGGCGGGCACTGGGCGGCGATGGCGCTCAACAGTCTGATCGCCGCGACTGCGTATCAGCCGGCAGCTCTCGGTGAACTGGT
>JACZTW010000004.1 GCA_022573485.1 Planctomycetota bacterium | reverse complement strand
AAAACAGAGCTATGCCCGAACCGAACCGGCCACCTCCCTACGTCAATCAGCCTCCGCCTGAGGCAACCCCCGGCCTTTCTCCCTTGCGGCGTTGAGCTTGCGGAAGAATGGGTTTGTTCGGCCACTGAGCTTTGCGTCGCATTTTCCTCATCGATCTCGACCTCTCGGAACCTCCTTTCTTTGGACTTTGGACTCTTTGACTTCTTGACTCTTCCTCGACCGGGCCTTGTACTTGCGCGGACGGTGGGTTCGTTTGGCGCTACACGTTTTGCCATCCTCTGTCGTCTTCCTTCGTGATTCTGAATTCATGATTCGTCATTCTCACGCTGCGCGCACACCGCGACCGCACTAACGACTATCCTTGTTACTTGGCGGGCGCGCTATAGATTGGGGTTCCGAGGCGCATGGCATGGCAGTTTGCGAGAGACCCGACCACCTATTCTCCAGTCGCGGTAGGGGAGAACGGTGCCCAAGTCTCCCCGGAAACAAGAGAATCGCCCTCTTGGTCTCGAACTCACGAGTCCAGCTCAAGGGCCATCATCGACTCTCGCCCCTGCACAAGGGATGGCACGCGATAATCGATCCAAGGGATAAGATGTTGGCAGGAGGGGACTTAAGTTGTGGCAGCCATCGCACGGATACGCTAGAATACAGTACCCGCTCGATTGGGCAAAGTGGACATACGATTCCAGCCCGGCAGGATCACGCTGATGACAGGTGGAATCCGTACTCGAGGCCAATAATAGCGTCCCAGCAGCAGATGGATCGCTCTTGGCTTTACCTGGCAACCGATACTCTTTACAGTAACTAAGCCGAGAGGCGCCGGAGGACTCGGCGCCGAGCAAATCGTCACACCGGAAAGGATGGGAAACCGGTTGTCGGCCCAGCGTTCACGGTAGCGAACCATGCCAGAATCGGTCTTCTATATACGAGGTTTCCCCTCGTCGTTCTTTGACTCCTCAGCGCTCAGTCCGGACATGCTCGCGGACCTCAAGGAAGTCGCAGCCCTCTCGGATAAGGACGTGAAGGCCTTAAGTCAGCTTCTGGCTGACGCCAAAGGCTTCCTCGATCCCAAGACGCTCGCAGCAACAATTCGTCAGGTAGTCCACGAGGAGAACGCTGCTCAGTCCGTACGGCGGGCGCTGCGGAACCTTGGACCGAAAGACGTCGAGCCACTACTGAAAGCCCTCTCCGATCAAGGGCAGGAAGAGGGTTCTCCTCTCGCTCAGGACTTGTTGGGCAGGCTCGCGAAAATACTGCCCGAGCTTATTCAAACGTATCCCGCACTAACGCGGTTCGAGAAGGCCGAACGGCTTGCGAGACTGACCGGACAGGAGCTTGAGTCTTTCGAGCTGATCTGCGACCTACGCCCGATCTTCGATGAGTCACGTACGCGGCTCGAGGGAATGATGCCCTATACGCGCTTACGCCTCGTTGCAAAAGGAGCGGACGGGCTGCCGAATGCGTTCGAGGCCGAACTGAGCGAACAGGCGGTTCACGATTTGGCAGAGAAAGCTGCAAAGGCCATTGAGAAGCTCGATGTGTTGAGAAAGACAGTCGAGAGTATCACTCCCGGGGGTTTGCCGGATCTACCTCTGACGCGCACGGCCAAGAAGGAGTCGCCCAATGCCTGACTCAGGCTCCTCGTTAGCGGCATCCGGGAATACGATCAGTTGGGATGAATTATCAGAACTGATTGAAGCGCAGCGATCCGGGCGTGGCGAAACACCGCTAGAGATCAATTGTGGAGCTATTTTTCCAAGTCAATGGAAGCCCGGAGCACTCAGGATTGAGGCTAATACGTTGAAAGGTCTTATCGTCCTTGACGGCGCTCAATATGTCGGTGCGGGAGATGCACAGGCTGAATTCGACAGGGCATCGGGATCGTATCAGAAGGCCTGGATGGCGAAGGACGTACTCGCTTCCTTAGTTCGAGATCGGCAGCGCATGTTGAAGACTCGGGATCTGGCAGAAGATGAGATCGCTGAGTTGGAAGTGATTGACGTATCCGATGGAAACCGATTCGAGGCTGACTCAACATGTGTCACTGCGGACGGTCTTGCTGACGAGATTCTGTCTATCGGGGCCGAGGATCCGTCTCATCGCTTGCGAGAAGTCATCCTGCTTGCCGAGGATACCGAGTTCACCCTGGAACAAAGCGCTCGACTAGTGCCGCGATTGCTTGAACTTGCAGAACAGCATCGTGACAGCAACGATCCGCAAGACAAAGCAGTCGTTTGGTCGGCCATTCGCACCGGGGCTTCGATGCTTCGTCCGTCCGAGGCCGAACGCCTCCTGCCACTGCTTGAACCTGGGCATTCGATAGAAACGAGTCTCGTGACGCTAAAGATGCTCGGACGCGTGTTTGAGGTCCAGCCGCCTGATAACATCGACCAGCACGAACCGCTGGCGAACGAGGCACGCAAAATAGCTGAGTCGCTACTGAACCCCTATGCCATCGCGAACAGCCAAAGCGCTGCCATGGCGCAGTTGGCCGTTTATGCCCTCGCCGCCATGGGCAGTAGTCAGCTTGCGACAAGTGCGCGATCGATTCAACAGCTTGCTGTCGATTGGTTCACTCGTCGAACGGTGCGCAAGTTGCGCGAGTTGGATGAGTTCTGGCATAGCCAGCGATGCAATGTGGCAAGCGCGCATCGCGACCTAGTCGATCGCGTGCTCTCCGAACTCCTGAACTGACACATTTTCTACGAACCAGAAGCCTGCTATGCCCGCGTTCGACCTATCCCAAGGTTCACAGACACTTGCTCGCTATGATGTCGTCGGAATGTACTCAGACTACCTCCCGAGGTTCATCAGGCATGTTAGTTTGTTTGACGGAGATGCTGCGACGGTGAGCATGTATGAGGAGGTCAAGGTCGCGCATATGGGGCCGCCTCTCGGAACTGGTTGCAACCTGCCGGTGCATGCGGTCGGTGGAGTCTCCCTGACCAACGACGAAATCAAACAGATTGAGGCCCGTATCGAAGAAATGAAAGACGAGTACGAGGCCGAAGGTCCTGATCGGAAACAGCAGTACATCATTGATCCTCCATGGAAGGATGAGCGTGATCCCAACACCGGTGTTCGGAGATATCGTCGCTTCAGTTGCGCCGGATTCGTGCTCGATGCTCACTTGCAGGTCGATATTGAGTTACTCGATCTAGATAAGAGCGTTCTTCCAGAAGTGGATAAGGAAACGCTTCAGTTAGCGTATGCCGATGTCGATGTCGCTCGGAAAGGCGCAGATCTTGAGCGGTATGGAGTCGGAGGGGAGGGGCCGTGGCGGATCGTACTTGCGGGATATGTTCTTCATGCGCTGGATCGCCCGAGCGAATTGATACGACGTGAGCCATACCAAGCCCAGTCGGGCGACGAATTGTTCCCAGCAGCCCGGTAGCTCGGACATCTCTTCCCTCGCCGTAGCATCAACATGGCATGCCAAACGTCGGGCCGCCCCGCGGAGCGACGTGACCCCGTTGGCGTGCGAGTCTGGAGTCTCGCATGAGCGACGATCGCGCAGGCTCCCGATAACATCGGGACACGTTCCGCCTGCGGCTCATTGTCTCCAGGCTTCGAGGGTGGTTTCGTCGATTCGGTAGCACTGGCCTATGGGAGTCCGGCGGGCGAGGTGGCGGAGTGGGCGCAGGTGCGCGAACAAGCGGTCCAGCGGCGAGCGCCAGTCGAGGATCAGCTCCGTGGTGTCGGCGTGTCGCGTCAAATCGTCTCGCGCAGCCATGTAAGCGAGGTCGTTGCGTTTGTGGTGCCACATGACATTTGGCACCAACAGCACCGCGTCACGTGCGGCCATGCGCTTGGCCTCTTCGCGTTGCAGCCCGTCCGAAAGGTCAACCGTCTCCCATCCGGCAATGCCGGCTTGCAGGTCCAGCGCCGTGCCGCGCGCCACCCAATTCGGCACGGCGATGTTGTGCAACTCGCCGCGCTGCTGCATTTGTTGCGCGATCGTCAGGCAGCGAATCGAGTCTTCGGAGTACATTCGCTCGGCGGCGCGTTCGTTGGCGAGAATGATGCCGCAAATCAAGATACCGGCGGTCAGCAACACCGTGCCGGCCCGGCCGACCACGGACGAGCGGTACAGATCGATGGTCCAGCGCCCGATGGGGATCAAGAGGAGGATGACCATCGGCAGCATGTAGCGCCACTGTTTGGGCACGGGGTGATAGTGGCTGAGACTGCTGGAGCCGTACTGCATGAACAAAAAGAAGCACAGGCTCCAGACCAGGATCAAGTGCGGTTCACGCAGCTTGCCAAAGGTACGCAGCACTGCCACGAGCATGATCCAGCCGCACAGGCCCAAGACCTTGGGATTAGCAAGAAAGTGCGCGATGTAGTACAGGAACTCGCGCAGGCCCAGCGGGACCGCCGTGGTCGGGTCGCCGTAGAAGTTGCTCACGGCGTGATAGCGGTAGGCCCAGTCGCCGGTCCAAACGTAGAAGAATACATGCTCGAGACTAAACACCGCCACCGATCCCGCACCGATGAGCACCGCGCGGGCCACCGCCGTCTTGAGCGGCCGCACGCGCCACAGCGCCCACACGCCGAAGATGATCGGCAGGACAAACGAGGTCTCCTTGGCGGAGACGGCCAGAGCGGTGCAAATGCAGGCCAGAAGCAGTTTGAGTCGGCCTTGTCGCGGCGGAGCGCGCAGGGCGTCGTAGGCGCAGCCGGCTGCCAGCAAGCTACAGAGCAACGCCAGCCGATCCGGAGTGACCAGTCCGCTGGTCAGCAAATCGAGCGGCAGGCAGGCCAGCCACAACATCGCCAGCAGCGCCGTGGCCCGATCCGCCCACTTGCAGGCCAGCCAGTAGACGGTCAGCATGATGGCCAACGACAACACCACGTCGCTGTAAGCCAGTGCAACCGCGCCGGCGCCGAGTTTGACCCACACGGCCAGCCACAGGATGAAAGCCGCCCGCCCATAGCCGTGATCGAGTCGCGTGTTGACTTCGCCGGCGGCGACCAACTCAGCCGCCCGCATATAGCGCATATCATCCGAGCCAGCTGGGCCGACGAGAAAGGTAAGCCGCAAGCCCGCACCCAAAACCAAAATGAGCGCGAGGCACAACCCCATCCACACCCGCCCGCGGGGGAACAGACCATTGGAGGCGTTCCGCGGAGGTGGCAATGGATGGTCGTTCGTATTCATTGGTTCGCTCACATCTTCCCTCGCCCCAACGACCGAGGCAGTCTACCGACGACCCGCATCGGGCAGCTCGAATGCGGCGATGTGATACAACGACAAGGGTCCGGGAGCGGGCCACCGTCTGCGATAGACCTGCCGCAGGCCCACGGCGCGAGCGTCCGCGACAATGTCGTGGATGTTCGTTACGTGATAACGGCCCGAGAATCCGACGATTCTGCGGCCGAGGCGATACAAACGATTCTCTGTGGGACCGGAAATAACCAGTCGACCGGTCGGCGTCAGCTTGCGCCCGAGCACTTGCAGGAGTTCTCGACGTTCGTCGATGTGTTCCAGCACGTTGGCTGCGATGACGGTTTCTATCTCGCCGTCTGGGATCGAGTCCGGCCACTGATCCGCGGGCACCAAGGTCACCCGCGAAAGGCGCAATTGCTTTATCACGTTGCGGGCCATCAAAGGGTGCAAGTCGGTAGCCACCACCGATCGGCCTGCTGCCGCAAGTTGCGGGAGCAGGATGCCCGTTCCACAGCCGAAATCGAACACCCGCGAATTCGGCACCAGCTTCGCTGCCCGGATTACACAGTGGAGCTTTCGCCAAAAAACATAGCGCGACAGGGCGATGCCCTGCAGATACGCGGGAACCGCCATCTCGTCGGTAACTTCTCGGCCGAGGTCCGGACCCACTTCTCGATAGGCTGACAGGATGGCTGCTCGCAGGAGTGACTTGCTGGTCATTTCAACACATCCCTGTATCGCAGTTTAGCGCGCAACGGCATCGACCGGGCTGGGCTGCGGAATCCGGCGACGCACGAGAACAAGACAGAACAGCAGGTTGCACAGATCGGCGAGCACCCACAGCACCCGCGAGAGCACCGGCACGACCACCGCCCACGGCTGACCCAGGATCGGTAGCAACAACGCCATCATGGCGGCATCGCGCACGCCGATTCCCGCCGGCACCACGAAGCTGACGAACCCCAGCAGCCAACTCGCCGCCATGACGCCCACCATGCGGAAGGCCAGGTCCGGCGATATGACCGTGAGTTGGGCAGTGATCAGCACCAAAGACATTCCGAACAGACCGAAGGCTGCCAAGCCCAGCAGGGCCATCTTCGCGGCGGCCTGGGGGGATGGCGTCGCTGCGTTTTCCGGAGAACAGGCCTCCGACCCTCTGCGGTGCTCGGCTCGGCGAATCAGCCGGCTCCCTACTCGATGCGATCGGATACTCACCAGGCAGAGCAGCACAGCTCCGAGACCGACGACGATGGCCCACGTTGGTTGCGACCGATCGAGCCACAATCCCAGGCCCGCCCAGGCACCCGACGCGGCGCACAAAGTAATCATCATTATTCCGATGGCCCTGGCCGCTCTGCCTGCGCCCACGCTCCGCACGCGGCCAAGCGCCAACGTCTGAGCAGCGACATTGAAGAATCCCCCGGCGGGCAGGTACTTCACGGCTTGCGAAACCAAATGGATGTTCACAACCGCGCCCCAGGAGGGTTTCGCACCAAGGGATTTGAGGCTCACGAACGTGATGCTGCCCACTGCACATTGTCCGAGCATGATGCAAATCAGGGCCAGCGCGGTGAGCCACCCGAAGCGCCATTGGATCGCACGGATAGAATCGAGCTGCGCATAAGCTTCGCGGCCGATGAGGGCAAAGGCCAGCACGGCCACCCCAATTCCCAGCACCAAGCGGGCGTCTCCCAGCCATCGGGTCTTGCACGAGGTCTGCTCACTCATGGTTTCACGCTCGATGATTGGTTGCGTAGCAATCCGGGAGGAAAGGCAATTGATTTCGCACGCCGTATCACTTCATCCCACGCTTGCGGCCGAGATAGAGTAATTCTTCCAGAAGATGGCTTTGGCGTTTCATCATGTCCGCGATCAACGCCAGCACACCCAACAGGAACCCCAGCACAATGCATACCGCACTGCCCATCAGCACCGATCGGTAAGGCGTGGTGTAGCCGGTTTCGAACCAGTGCCAGAAAACGAACCCGCCCAGCGCCAACCCGATTGCCAGCACCGCCAGCGCGATGCCGCCAAAGAACAGCAGCGGGCGGAGGTCGCGCAGCGTGCGGAAGATGATGGGCACGGTATGCAGGACATACTTGGTAATGCTGCCGGCCACGCGCGACTTGCCGTGCGGGCGTGTGCCGAGAATCTGAAGCGGCACCTCGGCCATGTTGATCCGCTGTGCGGCCAGGTTGAGGAACGTCTCCTGCGTGTAAGTGTAGTCGGCCATCAAATTCAACCGCAGAAGGGTGTCGCGTGTGTAGGCCCGGAAGCCGCAGGATACGTCGGTGAAGTTCGATCCCCAGGCCAGGCGGTTGATCAGGCGGGTCATGACCGCGTTGCCCCATTTCTTGATGGCGGGCATTTCCGGCATGAACTCAGGATTCGCAAAGCGTGTGCAACTGACGAAATCGGCGCCGGCGAACAGGATCGGTTCGAGCAGTTTGGGGATGTCCGCCGGGTCGAACTGCCCGTCGCCGTCCATGTTGACCACAATCTCCGCTTCGTGTTCGAGGGCCGTCCGCACGCCCGTGGCGAAGGCGGCGCCCACGCCGCGATTGACTGTATGTGAGACCACCTCCGCACCGGCCTGTCGGGCCAGCTCCGCGGTGCGATCGGTCGAGCCGTCGTCGATGACGATGATTTCAATGCCGGCGATGCCTTCGATCTCGCGGGGCACGCGTTGCACGACATCGGCGATGGTCGCTTCCTCGTTCAGCGCAGGGATGATGATCGTCAGCGACCTCGCGGTCGAGACGGGCGCGGGAATAGGTAATGGAGTCTTGGTGCGCGTCATGACAGTCGAGTGTTCTATCGTCCGATATCGGCGGCATCTCAACCTATCGAGCGTTCCGCGCGGCAGGTCCGGTAATGGGGTTTGGGTCCACGTCTTCGTGAATGTGGTCTGTCATCCGTGAATCGTTTCCACTTCGCGCGAGCTGCCAAACGGCAAGCCACGGGTTGGGCCTCTCGCATTGACTTTCCCGGCGCGCCGGGATTTAGCAGATGCCGCTCGACAGGACGGGTTCGGGTGCTTTATGGGACGCTCGACGCAGTCGCGCAGGCCCGGTAATAACTTACCCGCACCAATGCTTCCGCCGACATACCTGCAACGTACACAGGCCACGATTGCTCGGGGAGGAATTCGTACTGAGTTATGTTCGCAGAGTTGATCAAATATCGGGAACTGCTCTACAGCCTGACGCTGCGCGAAATCCGCGTGCGCTATAAGCAATCTTTTCTGGGTGTGCTGTGGGCGCTGTTCGTACCGCTGTCGATGATGCTGATCTTCACCTTCGTGTTCACCAAAGCATTGAAATTTAGCGGCCAACTCGACCTGGGCGGGATGCCTTACGCCGTGTTTGCCTACATTGGATTGCTGCCGTGGACCTTCTTTTCCGCCAGTTTGACCGGCGCGGTCAACAGCCTGGTGGCCAACCAGACGCTGGTGACGAAGGTGTACTGCCCGCGGGAAGCGTTCCCCCTCGCCTGTATCGCCAGCAGCGCCTTCGACTTTGCAATCGCCTCGACGCTGCTGATCGGGATCATCGGTTACTTCCACTTCTTCACCGAGTGGAGCTTCTCGCTGCACGCCTCTGTTTTGATGGTGCCGGTCATTGTGCTGATTCAAATCCTCTTCACCATCGGGCTGGGGTTCCTGCTGGCCATGGGCAATCTGTTCTATCGCGACGTGCGCTTCGTATTTTCGGTTGGGATCTACCTGTGGATGTTCGTCACCAGCGTGATTTATCCGCTGGAGAGCAGCAAGCCGCTGTACAACCTGCTCATCAACCTGAACCCCATGACGCCCATCATCGTCGCTTACCGCCAGTGCATCGTTCACGGCCAGGTGCCGCTCGACGGCGGATTGCTCTATGCGGCGGCCGTCGCCGTCGTGCTGTTCTTTGGCGGGTGGGCGTGGTTCCATCGGACGGAGCCGAAGTTTGCGGAGTATATCTAGTAATACCTAAAGGTCGGTATTGTCCGTGAAACCGATAGGCAAGATTCAATCGTGTTTGCGAACGCTGCTAAACGGCAAGCCACAGGTGGACCCTCTCGCATTGACTTCGTCGTTTGGCAGATGCGGGAACATGTGCGTTCTACCCGTGGCCGGAACGCAACCTGCGGAGCACACTGCATGATCCAATGGGTGCGCAACAGATTCAGGAATCGTCGAACCGATGCGAAGACTTACTGGCGCAAGCGGTTCGCGGACGATCCCGACGGCTGGGTGGCCGGCGGGGATCGGCGGTGGACGGATGAAGTGAACTACAACAGTGCCCTCGAAATCATGGCCGCGCTCACCGACGTGCTCCAAAGGCATGCTGCACCGTTTGCGGGCAAGACGCTGCTGGACGCCGGTTGCGGCGTGGGCCACTTCACGGAGATGGCCCGCAAGCTCGGTTTCGACGCGACCGGTACGGACTTCTGCGAGGAGGCTGTGCAGCGCGCTCAGCAGCGCTATCCGGAGCCGATCTTTCGCGTGGCGGACTTGACGCAGTTGGATCTTTCGCAACGCTTCGATGTGATTATCACGTT
Source organism: Planctomycetota bacterium (assembly GCA_022573485.1). Classification (GTDB taxonomy): domain Bacteria; phylum Planctomycetota; class Phycisphaerae; order UBA1845; family CAIVHJ01; genus JACZTW01. The sequence goes on along the minus strand of JACZTW010000004.1, from coordinate 22,975 downwards.
GAACGTCTTGGTGGCGGTCGCCGATCCGGCGGATTGGCGCCGGGTGTTGCGTCATTTCGCGGAGCACTTGGCCCCCGAGGGCATCATCGTGATTCTCGAAACATTGAGGCAGCCGGGCCAGGCAGCCGACACCGCCGCGCACGTCGCGTTTCGCAGCCTTGCTGAATATAGCGAGGCGCTCGTCGGCGCAGGGTTGGTCGTGCAGCATGACGCGCAAGTCGTTCTGTCGGCGGAGAATCTGAGTAAAGACATTTTGATCATCGGGCAGGATCACGATCGATCTTAGCGGGTGCGGGATATGGCGGATGTGGCAATCCAATGCGATCACGTTTGGAAGCGGTTCACGCGCGGCGAGCGTGTAGACAGCTTGCGTGACGCGCTGCCCGCGCTGGCCCGCTGGGTGCTGCGCCGCCGGCGAGAGGAACTTGGCAAGCGTCAATTCTGGGCGCTTTCCGAGGTGTCCTTTGAAGTGCAGCGCGGCGAAGTTCTTGGCATCATCGGACCCAACGGCGCCGGCAAGAGCACGCTGCTCAAGATCCTCAGCAGCATTCTGGTGCCGAATCGCGGATCGATCAGCATACACGGCCGGTTGACCGCGTTGATCGAAGTTGGCGCGGGGTTTCATCAGGATTTGACCGGGCGGGAAAACGTCTACTTGAACGGCGCCATTCTGGGCATGTCGCGCCGTGAGATCAGGCGGAAGATGAGTGAGATCGTCGATTTCGCGGGCGTGTCCGAATTCCTGGATACGCCTGTGAAGCGCTATAGTTCGGGCATGCAGGCCCGGCTGGGCTTCTCGATCGCAGCCCACATGGACCCGGACATCCTGCTGGTCGATGAAGTGCTCGCTGTCGGGGACGCGCAGTTTCAGCAGCGCTGCTTGGAGCGGATGCACTACTTCGCCAACTCCGGCCGGTCAATCATTTTCATTTCGCATAACTTGCAGGCCGTGTCGGAGCTGTGTCCGCAGACGTTGCTCTTGATCAACGGGCGTCGCGAGTGCCTCGGCCCAACTGCCGAGGTCATTCAAACGTATATGGCCACGATGAAACAGCAAGACATCGTGCCCATGCGTGGGCCGACGAGCATCCACCGCGTCCGCCTGCTCGACGAGCACGGCAGTGAGTCGAATCACTTTGAGGCGGCAGGTCGGGCACGGTTGGCTTTTGATTTGGCGCTCGATAAACCACCCTCAGAATACTTGCTCGGTTTCGCATTGAAGCGCGTCACGGACGGCCTGCTCGTGGCGGACTACAACCTGGAACTGCCGCTGGACGGCGATGTTCGCGGACCTGTGCCCATGGCGATCGACTTCGCAGCCAACTTCCTGAGCGGTTCATACTCGATAACGCTGTTCCTGGTCGAAAAGGCGACCTATGACAAAGTCGTGTACCTCGATTTCGTGAAGATGTTCAACGTCGTCGAGAAGAACTCGATCGCCGGTGTGGTGCATGTGTCGCCGCAGTTGCAGTGCCTCAAGAAAACATCCTGCGCAGGCAGCACCTGAGCATCGGGCTTTAGCCCGCGCGGAGCTACGAGTAGTGAGAACGTCGCACCTTTTGAGCGGCCGCGCGGGCTAAAGCCCACGGCTCGTTCGTGAGGATGACACGGAACGGAATCTATGGCTGTCACCATTGGGTTGGATGCACGATCGATCTATGCGAGGTCGCGGCGCGGGACCGGTAAGAACCTGCTGGACGCCTACCGCGTGATGGTGCGGCTCCGGCCGGAGTGGCGCTTCGTGCTGTACCATCGCGGTTTCGAGGGTGCCGATCCGTTCGCCGAATACGCCAATGTTTCGAGTGCGGCGATTGACATCCGCGGCGATCGCTGGAATCTGTGGGAGCATTTGCGCCTTCCCGCCGCTGTCTGTCGCGACGGCGTCGATCTGCTGCACTGCCCCGCCAACTCCTGTCCACGGTTTCGCGCGACACGCGTGGTCTCGACCATTCACGATTTGATCCCCTTGAAGTTACCAGACCCGGCGATGAACGGGGAGGCCCAGCGGTTCCGCAACAGGGTACGCCGCTGCCTGGCACGTTCGGAACGTGTTATCGCCGTCTCGGAGAGCACGAAACAGGATTTGATATCGGACCTGGGCGGGAATCCGGACCGGATCGATGTGATCACGTGGGCGGCTGATTCCGCCTGCACCCCGGTCCGCGATGAAGCTGAATTGGCGCGGATAAGGGCCCGATACAACATCACAGGCCGCTATTTGCTGGCTTTTTCCGGACGCTCTCGGCGCAAGAATGCCGAGGGCATGATCCGAGGGTTCGCACGATTGCCTGCCGAAGTGCGCCGCGCCGTGCAATTCGTATTGATCGGCGTGGAGCCGATCGCGCAACGAGGCGGACTGACCGAACTGATCGGCGAATTGGGAATCGCCGAAAACTGCGCCGTTTTCGGATTTGCACCCGAAGAAGACATCGCGCCATTGCTCAGCGGCGCGGACGCACTGGCTTTTTGCAGCCTCTATGAAGGCTTCGGGCTGCCGATTCTCGACGCCTTCCGCTGCGAGACGGCGGTTTTGACATCGAACGTCAGCAGCATGCCGGAAGTGGCGGGTGAAGCGGCGGTCTATTGCGATCCGAGCGATTGCCGCAGTATCGCGGAAGGAATGACCCGGCTTCTTCGTGACGCAGATCTGCGCGATCTGCTGGTGCGGCGAGGCCGGGAGCGTGTGCAACAGTTTACGTGGGAAGGCACCGCGGAAACGATATGCCGGATTTTCGAGAAGTGTTTATGACATCGGCACATGGGAGCCCCATTGGATCCATCCAGCGACATTGACAGAGATTCCGGCGGTCCGCGGACCCGCATGAAGCTGAAGCTCGATTGCCGGCACTACCTCGGCGATCGGCCTTGCCGGAAAGGTTGCCAGGGCGAGTGTCAGTATTACGAGCCGATGGGTCATCGGATTTTGCTGATCAAGCTGGCGGCGCTCGGGGACGTCATTCGCACCGAAGCCCTGCTGCCCGGTCTGAAGAACGCTTTTCCGACGAGCCACATCACGTGGGTCAGCCGGGCCGACGGCTGTCGTATGTTGGCCGGCAATCCCCTCATTGATCGCCGGCTGGAATACGGCGCCGAGACCCTGTGCCGTTTGCAGTGCGAGAAGTTTGATTTGGTCATCAATCTGGACAAAGAGCCCGGGCCGGCCGCTTTGGCGATGCAAGTCAATGCCGAGGACAAGCGCGGCATCGGCCTGAGTTCGCACGGCACGATCTGTCCTCTTAACGAAGAGGCGCATTACTACTTCGCTCTGGGATTGAGCGATCACTTGAAGTTCGAAGACAATCAGAGCAGCTACCAGCGCCTGATCTATGAGGCGCTGGGTCTGCCGTACGATGGGGAGCGCTACTCTTTGTTTCCTTCTGCGGCGGATGAAGACCATGCCCGCGAAGTGTTGCGGCGCGCCGGCGTTCGCGAGAACGAAGAACTGGTCGGCCTGAACACCGGCGCCGGTTCGACGTTCGCCAACAAGACCTGGCCTGCGGAGAAATTCGTGACCCTGACGAAGAACTTGCTCGGGCGCGGCGACTGCCGGGTGATGCTCCTGGGCGGACCGGAGGAAGTCGAAAAAAACGATTGGATTGCTCAGCAAACCGGACCGCAGGTGATTCACCCCGGCTGCCGGCACAGCGAGCTGGAGTTCGCAGCGCTGGTTCATCGCTGCAGCGCGATCCTGACCGGCGACACGACGGCCATGCATGTCGCGATCGCCCTACGCGTGCCGGTCGTGGTTCTGTTCGGTCCGACGTGCCCGCAGGAAATTGACCTCTATGGCCGCGGAGTACGATTGGTCGCCAAGATCGGCTGTGCCCCGTGCTACAAGCGGCATTGTGACTATTCGCCCAACTGTATGGACATGATCAGTGTGACACAGGGCGAGGAGGCGCTGGCGCGCTATCTCGGGCTGCACGCTGCTGTATCGCATGAGGCGTCCGTTATCTGAAGCCCGCCGCGGCAGGTTGATCAGCAAAAATGTCTCTTACAGAAATCATATTTTGGTTTGTGTTCATTGGCGGCGGCGTGGGGGCGATGTTCAACCCCACCTACGGCATCCTTGTGTACATCTTGGTTTACCACCTCAACCCGGAAGCGCAATGGTGGGGCGCTAATGTTCGAGCTTTGGAGCTGCGAACCTCTTTCGTGATTGCGTTGACAACGACCATCGGGGTGCTGATCAACTGGAAGCGTTTCAACCGGCCCGAGAAGCAGTTCCCCATCATGTACGTCATGATGCTGGCGTTTCTGGCGTACTGTCTTTTTACGTTCATGTCCGGCTTGCAGCCCATCGCGGACGGTTTCGGTCGTGCGCGCATCGACAAATTGATGCGCATCTCAATTTTCGTGTTCCTGCTCATTCGAATTATCCGCACGATGCGGCAGTATCGCTGGCTGCTGTGGTCCTGGATGGCGGGGACGATCTACATTGGATATGAGGCCTGGAGCGGCGTGGGAGGCAATGAATCGGGGCGCCTGTCGAGCTACCTGGGCGGCGCGGACTTCAATCAATCCAGCGGACTGGCCGCGCATATGGTGCCGATGACAGCCATCGCGGGGTTTCTGTTCTTCAGTTCGCGATCGAAGCGCGCCAAATTCTTCGCTCTGCTTGCAGCGGCCTTTGCCATCAACACCATCATTCTGACGCGCACACGCAATGCGGTTCCGGGCATGATCGTTCTGGTCATTGTGGGTTTGATCCGCCTGCCGCGGGGCCTGCGTATAAAGTGTCTGGTCGGCATGCTGATCGGCCTGGCCTGTGCCGCACAACTGACGGACAAAGGCTGGTGGGCGCGGATGGCGACGCTCAAGAATCCGAACCAGGACGCATCGATCGTTCGCCGCTACGACTACTGGCAGGCGGCTGTCGAGATGGCCGCGGATTACCCATGGGGCATCGGCATCGGACAGTTTCGGAATTTCGTACCCATCTATGTTGAAGACCTTGATGTCGGGCGATCCGCTCACAGCACGTACTTCCAGTGCCTCGCCGAACTCGGCTATCCCGGATTGTTCCTGTATCTCCTCGTGATCGCGACTTCGTTTTATCACTTTGAACGGGCCCGGAGGGTCGGGCGGGGCTGGCGCGCGCTGCAACTCAGCCATCCCGACTTGGCGCAAGAGCAGCGCGAGATCCATTTGCTGGCCACGGCCAACGAGGTCGCGGTGTGCGGCTTCCTGGTCTGCGCAGCGTTTACCAGCCGGCTGTGGGTCGAAGGCCTGTGGGTGCTGATGGCCATGAGTTGCTGTCTGCGCAACATCGCCGCCTGCCTCCAGCTGCGACTGCAGGAAGTGTCTTCTTCTTCCTCAACCTCATCACCATCGGCGGAACAGAACCTCCAGCCGGGCTTGCTGATCAGCCAGCCGAGGTACACGTGATGTGCTCCGGGCGGCCCCGGGTCATGCACGTCTTGTCCAGCTTCACCACGGGCGGAGCTGAAATGAATACGACACGGCTGGTGGCGGCGCTCCGCGAGCGCGGGTTCGAGCAAATCGTCGTCAGCCTCACGCCGGAAGTTCACGCCAACGTCGAATCTCTGCTGGCGGTCCCCTTGCTGTATCCCGATCGATCCCGACGTTTGCTAGGCAGTGTGGCGTATTTGACGGGCATCGCGCGTGAGTTCTCGCCCGATTTGATCCACGGAAGAGCGTATCGTTCATGGCCTGAATGCTCGGCGGCAAAGCTGTTTGCTCGGCGAAGGCCGAAGTTGATCCAGAGCTTCCACGGTGCCACGAGTCTCGATATAGAACGGCGGCGCCGAAAGATCATGGCCTTTTGTATGCGCGACTTGACCGATGCGTTCATCACGGTCAGCCATGATTTGGCCCGGCGCGTCGTTGAGCAGTGGCGCCTTCCTCCGGACCGGGTTGAGGTGATAGCGAACGGAGTCGATTTGAATCGCTTCAACCCGGCGGCAGACAATCGGGCGCTGCGCGCGGCCCTGGGGATTTCCTGTGATGCCTTCGTGATCGGTTCGGTCGGTTCACTCCGCGAGGTCAAGAACCCGAGATTCCTGATCCGCGCTTTCGCTGAGTTCAGTCGGCACGCGGGCAATGCGTGCTTGTTGATCGTCGGTGACGGGCCTTTGCGCTCGGAACTGGAGGCCTTGGGGCGCGAGCTAGGCGTTTCGCCGCGTATCCTGTTCTGCGGGCGGCAGAGCAATGTGCGCGATCACATCGCGGCTATGGACTTGTTCGTACAACCCAGCTTCAAGGAGGGCTCGCCGACGGCCGTGCTCGAAGCGCTGGCTTGCGGCGTGCCCGTTATCGCGGCGCGATCCTCAGGCTGTAGGGAGCTTCAGGAACGCACAGGCTTGCCATTACTCGTTGACGGCCAAGATGATACAGCTCTGGCGGAACAGTTAATCGATCTCCACGCCGACGCTCCTCGGCGTGCGGCCCTGGGTCAACGAGGCCGGCAAGTCGTCGCCGAATCGTTCAGCTTCGAGCGCATGATCAATGCCTACGAGCGAACCTATCGGGCTTTGATCGGCGTTGAGAATCCCCTTGCCGTGGGAGCAGCGGAATGACCCGGCGCCAATCAAAGCCGAAAGTGTTGGTCATCGGCCCCGTCGGCGCGGTGGGCGGAATGGCGACGTCGATGCGCCTGCAACTCGGCGGTGAACTCGCTCAGCAATACAAGATGATTCCCCTGGACAACAGCAAACGCACGCCGCCGGATCGGCCGCTGTGGCAGGGCGTTCGTTCGCAATTGGGCCTGCTCTGGAAATTGAACCGACTGCTGGCTCGGCATCGGCCCGAACTTGTTCATGTTCACACGTGCAGCGGCCTGACATTTTATCGCACGATCGTGGATATGTTGATCGTACGGCTGTATGGCATGCCCGTCATTTTGCACATTCGGGGCGGCCGTTTCGAGGAGTTCTTAAACGGCCGTTCGGCGATCGGGAGACGCGTGGTGCGCTGGGCGCTGGTGTCCGCCGACTCCGTGATCGCCCTCAGCCCGGTCTGGGCCGAACGACTCCTGGCCTTCGACTCTCGCATCTCCGTGCAGGTGGTCGCCAACGGCGTGCCGCTACCCGAAAGGCCGAGGCAGCATCGGCCCACGGCGCGGATCAGAATCGTCTTCGTGGGCACGACGCAACGAGCCAAAGGCGTCGATGACTTGATCGAAGCGCTGTCGCGACTTCCGAAACAGACACGCCGGCGAATCGACCTGCGCATCATCGGAACGGATCCCAGCCGCCGCATTGAAGAACTCCGGGCGCTGGCAGAGCAACACGGCCTGTCCGAGAGCGTGGTCTTTACAGGCGAGTTGAGTTCTGAGGAAGTCAAACGCGAACTTCGGCGTGCGGCGATCTTCACGCTGCCGAGTTACGCCGAAGGCCTGCCCAATGCCCTGCTGGAAGCGATGGCCTGTGGCCTGCCGGCGGTGGTGGGCAGCGTGGGGGCGGTGCCCGAAGTCATCGACCACGGAGTCAGCGGGTTCCTGGTGCGTCCCGGCGATATCGAACAGTTGAGCACGCTCCTTGGGAAGCTGATTCGCAGTCCGGCACTGCGGCAGAAGATGGGTCGGGCCGCCCGAAAGCGCGTTCGACAAGAATTTGGCTTGTCCAAAGTGGCACGCTTGCTCGATGCGCTCTATCAGCAATTACTGAAACCCGCCGAGGCCTGATGATGATTCGTTCATGGTTGGCCAAGCACGTTTTTTATCCGGCTCAAGATGGCCTGCGGGGACTGGGATCGCTGCGTCGCTGGCGTGAATTGGAACAATCCCAATGGTGGAGCCCGGACCAGCTCCGCGCGTTTCAAGACACGAAGCTGCGTCAATTGATTCGGCACGCGACTTCGCAAACGCCGTTTTATCGGGAACGCTTTGAACGGGCGTTCATCCGACCGGCCGATGTGAGAAGCATCGACGATCTCAGCGATTTGCCGTTGTTGCTCAAGGACGATATTCGAGATGGCCACGAGGATATGATCGCCGATTCGCATCGCGGTGAATTGATGTCGTCCTGCACGTCCGGGTCGACGGGTTCGCCGCTGATCTTCAGCGTGGGACGGAGGCGGTGCGGGGCTGACCTGGCGGCGCGGATCCGGGCGCATCGCTGGTTCGATGTCTGCACGGGCGACCCAGTGATTTACCTGTGGGGTTCGCGGATCGAGACCGACCGCCAGGATCGTCTGCGGGCGATCCGTGATTGGCTGATCAACGAAAAACTACTCCGCGCGTTTGAACTGTCCGACGAACAGCTTCACTGCTACGCGGACAAGTTCCTGTACATCAAACCTCACGCGCTGTACTCCTATTCGAGCACGTTGTGGCGTTTCGCTCAATTCGTGCATGAACACAGGCCCGAGCTCAAGGGCGTGATTCGCCGGGTTGCTTTCGCCACCGGCGAGCAACTGTTGCCGCAGTGGCGCGAGGAAATCATCCGCTATTTGGAGTGTTCGGTGGCGGAGGAATACGGATGTCGCGAGGGCGGCTTGATCGCCCACGAATGTCCCGAAGAAGCCTACCACATCACGGCGGAGAACATCATCGTCGAGATTCTGGACGATGACGGCAAGGTGCTGCCCTCCGACGAGGAAGGCCGGGTCGTGGTCACAAACCTCGACGCCTATGCCATGCCGTTCATCCGCTATGATACGGGTGATCGCGCGGCGCTGCGGGCGGGAGCGTGTGCCTGCGGGCGCCCGCTGCCGATGATGTGGCGCCCCACGGGCCGATCCTTCGAGTTCCTGGAGACCAACGACGGCACCCAAGTGACGGGCGTCAGCCTCAGCAGAGACCTCAAAGAAATCGAAGGCCTCACTCACTATCGAGTCATTCAAGAGGCACGCGATCGAGTTCGGATTCTGGCCGTGACCAATTCCCACTACCGCCGCGCCGAGGGCGAGCGACAAATGCGCTGTTTCGTAAAAGCCCGCATCGGCGACGCGACGCAAGTGATCATCGAATGCGTCGATGATCTTCCTCCTCACGCGTCCGGCAAATACCGCTATATCATCAACGCGATTGCTGAATCGGCGACCCCCCAGTAAGCCGTGGCCTTCAGGCCACGGACCGCTCGTATGCCATGGTCCGCCGCGGCGACGACCCTGAACCCGGATATTTTACCGCAGAGACCGCGGAGAACGCAGAGTATTGTTGTCCAGAAGTTGCGGCCAAATTCGAGCGCGTGTTGCTTGGACAGTGTGTATCACTTGCCCGTGTTGCGCCGGCTTTGCTAAGTCCTTTTTTTGTTACGTCTTGGTGGCCTCTGCGTGCTGTGCGGTAAAATATCCGGGCTAAAGTGCGCGTGTCAGAAGCGCCTCTGATGACACAACCACCTTCTCATACAGGTTCTAAAGGGTCAGGCTCAAAGACGTGGCGCGATCGTCCCTCTGCGGACGCGAGGCCTTGATTAAGTCGGACCACCACTCGAGCGCGATCGCACCGGCAAGCGCGCCTCCCACGGCGAGCAAGACGTGCGTGATGTCGGAATAGCGCCCTGGGCATCCCGTCTGGACGAACTCGATCATCATCGCCAAGAGAAAACTGATCCAGCAGCACCGCCGCAAGCGGCTCCGGAACGGCCGAACGCTTCCTGATTTCAGGGCCACTGAAATCAGAATCCCGAAGACCAAAAAACGGCCGAACTTGGCCAGGATGTCGCCTACGGCGCCGGCGGTGGGCGCGTCGGCGAAATACTGCCGGAAGGGAATCCACGTCATCCGAGCCAACGCGTCGGCAATCGTGACGGACTCAAAGTCGAATTCATAGGGACTCAATTCGCGGGCAACGATCACTGCGAGGCAGAACAACACGGCGCTCCACGCCCAAGCCGCCACCTGAGGCCAGGCGCGAAGGCGGGTTCGCAAGGAAGTCCAGGAGGCCAGGATTCCGACTGTCGCTCCTAGAAAAGCCGCCGGAATGAAGATGATCTGGAACCCCAGAGTGTGAATGAACATTCGGCCCAACACGATGGCAACGGACAAGAAGAAAATCATCCACAGCGTGGCCAGGCCGGCCGTAATCTCGCCGAACCCAAACTCGCCCTGCAACGATCCGCAAGCCAGAAACGCAAGCAGCACGAATGCGGAAATGGCCACCGCCAGGTCGATGGCGTGATCATATTGCCCTCGCGCCGTATGGCCCTGGGGCGCAAATTCTGAAGCCTTGGTGGGCGTAAAGGCGGCCAGCCGTACGGGATTGAGAAGGGTGTCATGGGTGCGTGGCGTCAGATCCAGCCGAAAAGGCACGAACCAGAGCACCACATAAATCGTGCCCGCCAAGATATAGGTCATGAACATAGGATGATGCGACAGTGCATCGCGCATTTTCGACCGAAAAGACCTCGAACCCACGCGAAACACATAGGCGCACAATCCTCCGACCGCGGCACCGAGAATGTTGCACAGCACGTCTGCAAGCGATGAGACCCTTGCCGGCAGAAACTGCTGGACGAATTCCGCCGTGCCCGACAACGCTGCGGCGCTGATCAACGTGATCAGGGCCACGGTCCACCATTTCATGCGGCTGCGCCGGCAGGCCAGAGCCAGGAAAAATCCGAGCGGGAGATACAGCGCGATGTTCTGCGCCAGATCTTGTCTTGAAGTAACAGCAGAAAGCGAAACGCCGTGCTCTGATTTACCTGCGTCGATGGCCGTCGGGAGAAGCGTGGTGTAGAAGATGAACAGCACCGTGGCGATCGCCAGCACGACTTCGAGACGCTGATGCACGAAGTTAATGAGGGGTTCCGACGAAATTCGCCGGCGAGAACTGCTTCTGTGTCTCCTGCCCATCGCTAAGATCCGCCGTCTCCGCTCCTTTGACCTTACTGCCAAGTACGTGGAAACGGAGGCTTAGCATCCTCGAATGGATTGCGCTTCAAGTCTTCCGGCGCCCGATCAATGTCGATCAAGTCCCAGACGCATTTCTTGAAGTTCTTCTCGAATTTCCGAAAAGCCACGTGGTCCACGTAGAATTTCCAGTCCTTGACAGTGACCGGCCTGGACCGTGAGGGCAACTTCTCTGCCTCGGCGCGGGCCTCGACAAACGTTGCGCGATGCTGGATCGCGGAGATCAATTTGCCGGATGGAATCTCGTAGACCAACCCGAATACGCGGCAGGTATAATTCGCCGAGGTATTGTCGTAGCCATAAGCGAGCAGGAGTCCCGCATTCAACACGTGGGCCGCGCTTTTCAACTCCGGCAACGTCACGTAGACGTCGCGGACGCTTTTCTCGTGGATGGGATACAGGGAGCGCACTTCCGGCGTGCCATCGAACAGCTCCACCCAGTAGGGTATCTCGTATCCCTTGAATGGGTAAATCCGCAGGCGTTCAATCGCATTTTCCTCATCGAGGATCTTGGCCACCCGGACGATGGCAATGCCGGCGGGGAACCGGCCGACGGTGGGCGCCATCTCGAAATGCTGAATGTCCGCCCCGACGCGCGGAATTTCGTTTGTGATGTCGGACAACTTCAGCGCGCTCTCGACGCGCTGGTTGGGATGCTTCAGCCCCCAGGTGCAGCCGGACACGAACAGGAGCGTGCAAGCCGAGGCAAGCGCGGTTTTCATCGTGATACTCGATCCGAAAGCCATGATCCTTCACGCCCTTCCGTGTGCCGCAGCGTGGCCTGCCGGTCGCCGCACGTCTGCCGGTCGCCGGTTGAAAAAGCTCAAAATAATCATCGGCAAGCGGGCCGGCCCGATCGAGATATCGGCGGACCGTCGGGTTCCGATAATCGGCGGTACGCCGGCCCCAGCTCGACGGTCTTTCGCTCGCCGGTCGCTCCTGTGGAAGTCACATCGGAACACCGGCGGTCCGCGTCCACGTATCTCAGGTGGGACTCGGCTTGTTCCGATGTTAAGCCCGGAGCTCGCCGGCGGCGGGCTGCGAGTTTACTATGTCCGCAAACACCAACACGTTAAAGTCAGCGGCCCGCCCATCGACGGGCACTCCGAAGGAGCCCGCCCCGAAAAATCGCTCCGTGCCCTCTTTCGAGAGGCACCGAAGTCGATCGGAGATTCTGGCGCGGAGCTTGATGCACGTACCTAAATCAGTGTGGGCGGTGGCTGACGCTGCCTCCGTGTGCCTCGGCAACTATATTGGCTATCAATTCTTCCGGCTCCAGTTCCCAACGAGTACGTGGGTTGCGGACATGACGCTGGCCAACGCCGTCGTCGCCGTCGCGTACATCGCAGCGGGGCTGGCGGTCGGGCTGTACGAGACCGAAACTCTGCGTCATCGCTCCCGCATCGCGGTGCGTTCGTTGCTCACCATTGGCCTGGCCACGGCGATCGCCTACGTCGTGCTGCATACCTTGATGTATGAGATCTATAGCCGCCGGATCGCCATCATCAGCCCGCTCACGTTCATTGCCATTTCGGGTGGACTGCGGTTGTTGGCCTGCCGCTCGCTCCGTAACCTCAAGAGCCGGATTCTCTTCGTGGGTTGCGGCGATTCCATTCGGCGGGTCTCCGAAGCCGTAGCCGAATCTGAGGCGGGCCGCAATTACGTGCTGCTCGGGTATCTCGCCGGGCCTGAGTCCGAATCCAATCCGCCCGGCGCGACCGACCTTCCGTGCCTGGGCGTCGTCGAGGACGTTCAAGCCGTCTGTCTGGCCGAGGACGTGCAGGAAGTGGTCATCGGAGCGGAGGAATCATCAGACACCGAGCTTTCTCAGCTCATTATGTGTTGTCTGCGGTTGGGATGTCGCGTGACCAACCAACAGACATTTCATGAGCGCGTGCTCGGCGAAGTACCGGTGGATTACATTTCAGCGGATTGGTTCTTGTTCGCTGATCTGGAAGGCCATCGCGCCGGCCGGGCCACGATCAAGCGCGTGTTCGACTTCAGCTTCGCAGCCTTCACCCTCTTGATCACGCTGCCGCTGTGGCCGTTGATCGCTTTGGCGGTCAAGTTGTCCGGAAGAGGCCCCGTGTTCTATTCGCAGGAGCGTGTCGGGCGCCATAACCGCGTTTTCCGGCTGATCAAGTTCCGGACCATGCGCCCGGACGCAGAAGCCGATGGTCACGTGTGGTCCACGCCGGGCGATCCGCGCGTGACGGGGGTCGGCCGCTTTCTGCGACGCACACATCTTGATGAGCTGCCCCAATTGTGGAACATTTTCCTCGGCGACATGTCGATCGTCGGCCCGAGGCCGGAGCGACCGGAGTTCGTTCAGGAGCTGATTACCGAGATCCCCTACTACGATGAAAGGCATCTGGTCAAGCCCGGTCTGACCGGTTGGGCACAGATTAACTACCGCTACGGCTGTAGCGTCGAGGACGCCCGGCGGAAGCTCCACCTGGATCTGTACTACATCAAACAAATGTCGCTCGAACTCGACCTGGTGATCATTTTCCGTACGCTGGGAATCCTGATCCGGCATCCGATCTAGCGCCGGCCCTCGCGTCCATCGAGCCCCGGCCGGGCACTTGCACATCCCGTCCGGACACATCATAATAGGCGGTTTGGAATGTCGCACAGGTTCGGTTCCCCGTGCTTTGGAAAAGCGAGAGATGTCTATGAGTGCAACGCTCGATGCGCTGCAAGTGCTCCAGCAAGTGACCCTGAAACTGACGGCCCTGCGCTCGAAGATTGAGAGGAAGAAGCGCTCGGTCCGATCGCATGAACAGCGGCAGGCCGCTCACGAGGCCGAGCTGGCCGCCAAGCACGAGGTCATTATGCAGCGGCAGTCCGCTGTGGATCAACTGGAGCTGGAAGTCAAGACCCACGAGGACCGAACCACTCAACTGCGTGAGGCCCTCAACAAATCCAAGACCAACAAAGAATACGCGGCCCTTCTGACCGAGATCAACACCGGCAAGGCCGACAACAGCAAGCTCGAGGATCAGATCCTCGAGGGCATGAACCGACTTGAGGAGCTGCGCGCCGAGGAACAAGTCATTCATTCAAAGATCGAGGATGAGAAACAGGCCCTGGCGAACGCCCATAAGGCCGCGGACGCGTTTGAGCAAGATTCGCAGGCCGAAGTGGAGGCCCTGGGGCGGGAGCGAGCGGAAGCGGCTTCGGCCGTACCCAGTTCGACGCTGTCGATTTTTGAGCGCGTGGCCGAACGCCACGACGGGGAGGCTCTGGCGCAAGTGGTTCAGCCGCATCCCAAGCGCCAGGAGTTCATGTGTGACGGCTGCAATATGGGCGTGACGCTCGAGCAGTTCGTCATACTGCAAGCCGGGATCGATATCCAACTTTGCAACAGTTGCGGCCGCGTGTTGTTCCTCGATGGCTGAAGATTCCAAGTTGACGCTCTATGTGGATGGAGGGGCCCGCGGCAATCCAGGCCCGGCTGCGGCCGGAGTCGTTCTGCGGGATGAGGGTGGCGCGTCTCTCCTGGAAGCCGGCTACCTCCTCGGCACCTTGACCAACAACCAAGCGGAATACAGCGCTTTGCTGATCGGCGTGCGCGCCGCCCGGCAGGCTGGGGCCAAGTCGCTGACCATTTACAGTGACAGCGAGTTGATGGTCAAACAGTTGATGGGCGAATACCGAGTCAAAGCGGGCGGACTCAAGCCGCTCTTTGAAGACGTGCAGCATCAACTATTGGGTCTCGCACAGTGGAAGATTCACCACGTCCTGCGAGATCAAAACCGCCGTGCAGATGAGTTGGTGAACCAGGCGCTGGATACCGGGGAAGATGTCACCGACGTCCGGCTGATCGGCGCCCCGCCTGCACTCAGTCCAGAGCGCGAGCCTGGGGCTCGGGCGCGGCGCGGCTCCCCGGCCGGCGACGAACGACGGACCGGAGTGGTCATGGAGGTCGTGGCCACGGCGACCCGCGCGTCCTGTCCCAATAGTTGTACGCGGGGCTTTCGATTCATGATCGAAGATGTTCTCCCCCCGGGTCTCAATCTCGCCTTGGCCGGCAAGGTGATCGAAGTTGTGAATACGCTTCGGGATCGAAACTGGTCCGGGATCCTGCCGGAACCGATCACCGTGGTGTGCCCGCGATGCGGGGCTGAGTTTCGGCTCTCGCTTGACATGAAGGAATAGGCTCTATCTGGAGACATCCCGGGAGCCGCAGACTTTAGTCTGTGCGAGGCCTCGCGCGGGTTGAAACCCGCGGCTTCTTGAAAGAATCCGAGTTTTCAGACAGAGCGTTCGATGGGGATCGTGCGATCGCAGTCCTACGGCCGCTCGGGATCCGGCTCGGTTTCCCGCTCGTCCGAGGCCTGTCCGCCCAGGTTTCCAAGCAAGTGCTTGAGGCTCTCTTCCTCGTCGTAAGTGCCCGCCTGAATGGCCCGCCGGAGTTGCATGATTTTGCGGGTGCGCTGGTCATCCGCAGGCAGCGCCTGTTCGTCATGCTGGTGCAGCGGCTCTTTTGTTGCGTGATTCTTGGCCACGATTTGGGATCGCTTGCTCTGGTGTCTTGGCTTTTGTGTATGTTTGTTCTATCGGCAGGTTACCCTCGGGTCGGCCACAACGGGATCAACCTCGAATTCGTGCTTCCGCACCCAGCAACATAACCGAACGATCTTCCGCTAATCCGGCTGGTACCGCGAGTGAGACATGCGGGCTCTGTCGGAATGACCCTGAGGGGGTCAAGGGTTGTAGCTACGGGCGGCGCGTCCCGGCGCAGCGGGACGCGGAACCCGTGGGAAGGGGTTTTGCTTGTCGTGCTCGCCCCGGAGGGGCGATGGACTGCAAAGCACTCCCTCACGGTGGTGCCTCTGATTTCTGCTTCTTTCGATTGTTCGTGAGGTCTGCCAAACGGCCAAGCCACTGCGAACGACGCATCCCGTGGCTTGCCGTTTAGCACACGGAAATCAAAGAGGGCAGGAATCTTTGTCTCATACAGACCCTCCGGGGCAGGATGGCCCATCTCGTTCGCCGGCCGGTGGCGGGCGTCGAGGTGCGGGAGGCCCCGTGCTGGGCGAGAGGGTCTGCGTTTGCGGCGCGGAGCGATGAAACGACCCGTTGCGGGCGAAATTACAAGTCGGTCGGGAGAATAAGTCCTTGACGAGCGGTGCCTGGATAACCGATAAGTTCAGTGTGACAGGCTCGCCCCGGCAGTTTGACCCCGCACCGACTCCGGCGAACAGAAGTGGCCCCAGGTGGGCACGGATGCTCGTCGTTTGTGTGGTCCTGATTCAGGCGGGCTGCACGAGTACCACCAGCCGGAGCGCATCCCATCTGCCTGATCCCCTCTTGATCCCGCGAACCCGGGCGCCGCTCAGGCGGGCGACAATCGTGCGAAACCCGCGACGCCCCGTGCGCGCTCCCGATCCCTACTCAATGCGACGGGGGCTTCCGACAAGCATTGATTTGCCCGGCGGAATCCGGCGACCTTGGCAGTATATCGTGATCCATCATAGTGCCAGCGATTCGGGCAGTGCTCGCGAATTCGACCGCTATCACCGCACGGTGCGAGGCTGGAATGAACTCGGCTATCATTTCGTCCTCGGCAACGGCCGGGGCGCGCCCGACGGCCAAATTCAAGTCGGACCGCGATGGGTCAAGCAAAAGCACGGGGCCCACTGCAAGACCCCTGACAACCGCTACAACGACTACGGCATTGGAATCTGCCTGGTGGGCAATTTTCAGAGTGGTGGCCGCCCCAGCGAGGCCCAGATGCGTTCGCTGGCGAATCTGGTCAGCTATCTGATGCGGACCTGCAACATCCCTCGCCAGAACCTCTTAACCCATGGGGCCGTTACTCATAAGACTGAATGCCCGGGGCAGAATTTCTCTCTGGCCGATCTCAATGCGAGATTGGGCGCCATGGCCTATCGCTAACGACCGATTGTCCGCTTCTGGCCGGCGTGGGGCCGACGAACTGCATTTCCGGCCCGTCCGGCGGGCAAACGCGAACCGCTAAACCGGTGAGGGGTTTCCGCCGATGATACTACACGAGCCTCAGCGCTGTCTGTCGCTGGGGCCAAGTACAGATCCGCCGAGCATCGAAAACCCGCGAGACTGCATGGGACCTGGAGTCCGGGTGGCCGACGGCAGTCGAATTGAGGAGTGGATCCATGCGTCAAAGAAAATGTTTGAAGAAAATCATGACTTGGATGACGCTCATTGGGATGGGCGGTGTGTCCTTCCAACTGAGCGGATGTGATCAGTCAATCCGATCAACGGTTCTCGGGGGGCTTAACGGCGCCACCGACATCTTGCTCTTGTCGCTCACCAGTGCATTGTTCCAGTCCCTGGACAACAGCGGCCAGGATGACGATCTGACCGACGGGCTCACCGGCGGCGGAGTCTAGTCGTCCGGCCCGGAATCAAGAGACCAACAGTCAGCGGAGCGCAGGCGGCGATTCCTCATATTCGCCACCGCCGGCGGCCCGCTGACTGTTTTTTTGTGCGTCTTGCCTCCCCGCTTCGAGTACAATTTAGCATGAGGGCTTGATCGAGACCTCTACCTCGCTGTCTGGCATAGAATATAGGGAGAAAGTGATGCGTTTGGGATCGAGATTATACCGGCGGATCTTGCTCATGGCCTTGTGCTCCGGAGGAGCCCTGTTTCAAGTGACCTCGTGCAGCCCGGGTGTGCGAGACGCCGTGTTGCAGGGCCTGGAGACGACCTCCACGACGTTCGCGAACATCCTGCTTCAGGCTCTGTTTGCAGGATTGGGCGACTAGGTTCTGTCTGAAAACTCAGATTCTTTCAAAGAGCCGCGGGTCTTAACCCGCGCGAGGCCTCGCGCAGACTCCCGACAAGTCGGGATTTTCCCGGCGCGCCGGGATCTGCGGCTCCTTGGGTGTTTTCAGACAGAGCCTAATCGCGCGCGTGCGGACCTGATTCGTTCTTCCCTTTCCCGGTGTGTCGCCGTTCCCACACTTCTTCCGCCTCCGGCCTTCTGAGGTAGACCGGAACCAAGGCAGTGGGTTGTTCAAACTGTCCTTGCTGCGCTTTCTCATACCCCAGCTTGAGAACCGTTTCCACTCCTGGCGGCCACAGTGCTTCCGGCAGTTCCGTGTGGGCCACACATGCCAACGCCTCCCGAAGATACGTGATGCCTTCACCGAGGACGCACACCGGCTGCGGCAGACCGTTGAGGAATTCGATTGGGTCGGCGATACGGGCATCGACAGTTGGTGCATATCGACTCTCTGCCCGCTCGAATGCGGCTGAGTAGACTTGCCCGCGCTTGGCGTCCAGGAGCACCGCCACGTGCGGCGGAGGTTCACCCGCGAGCAATGCATTCTGGGCAATCACTTCGAGTGTCGCAACGGCGACGATGTCCGCCTTGATGGAGAGTGCCAGGGTCCGCGCCAGTGTGACGGCAATCCGCAAACCCGTGAAGCTGCCGGGACCGATCGAGAGGTAAACGTGATCGATGTCGCCGGGTGTCCAGTTCAGCGGGCGACACAACTCATCGATCGTGGGCAGAAGTTCCGCGGCATGGCTGAAATCCGCGCGGAATTTGGCGGACTGTTTCAACTCGCAGCCGGTGGCCAATGCCACGCTGCCGACGCGCCCGGAGGTTTCGATGGCCAGGATGTTCGGTTCGTGCGCCACGATCGGAATTCTACGCGACCGCTCCGCCTTTGGCACGCTTCCCGACTCCTTCGGCTGTGGCCGAAGGAGTCAGTATCCAGTATCCAGTATCCAGTATCCAGTAACCAGTATCCAGTAGCGAGTAGCACGCACTTGCCGGGGAGAGCCCTTTCCCGTTCCCTTTTTCTCTTTTCTCTTTTCTCTTTCTCATGCCCCACGACCGAACATTTGACGTCATGCCGACCAAACCCTAACATGGGCAGCCGCTTGCGTTCCCTTGGGCGTGGAGACCTCTGGCGCAACCCATTGAGTCCGGACTCTAAACTCGCGACCTTTTTATAACTGCTCTGCTGCCACATGATTGCGATAATTTCTGATATTCACGGCAACCTTGAAGCCCTCGAAGCGGTGCTCGCCGATATCGACGGCCGAGGGATCAAGGACATCATTTGTCTGGGCGACGTGGTCGGCTACGGGGCCAGCCCCGGCGACTGCCTCGACCTGGTGATCGAGCGGGTGCGGTTTAGTATGTGCGGGAATCATGATCAAGCGGTTTTCTATGAGCCGTACAACTTTAACATCGGCGCTGAGCGGGCCTGCTATTGGACACGCGACGTGTTCGAGCGCGAACCGCACAAAGCCGCCCGTGACCGGCGGTGGGAGTTTCTGGGCCGCCTGCCCTTTCGGGTCCAACTTAAGGAACTGTTGTTCGTACATGCTTCGCCGCGGCGGCCGGTGAACGAATACCTCTTTGCGGAAGATGTCTATACCAACCCACACAAGATTCTCGCGAATTTCGAGCGCCTGGAGGAAGGCCAGCGAGCCTGTTTCACCGGCCACACACACGTACCGGGCGTTTTTCTGGACGATCCTTACTTCGACCCGCCTTCGGAATTGCCCGAGCCGAACATCTTTGAATTGTCGCCCGACGAAAAAGCCATCATCAATGTCGGCAGTGTGGGCCAGCCGCGCGATCAGGATTCGCGGGCCTGCTATGTCCTGCTGCACAACTACGACAGCATTCTGGATGACTTCACCCTGAATGACAACAACGAGGACAAGCCGATCATGCTCGACCCAGCCGCCGCACCCGAAGGCGGAGTGCTGCCCAAGATTGAATTCGTCCGCGTGGAATACGACATCGACAAGGCTGTCGCAAAAGTCAAAGCCGTGCCGGAGCTGGATGACTTTCTCGGCGAACGCCTGTACGAAGGCCGGTGACGGCTAACCCGGATAATTCACCGCAGAGAACGCAGAGACCGCAGAGACGCAAGAGAAGAAGACTTCGCGAAGCCGAGGCAGAACGACGGGCGATCCACACTGTCAAAGCAACGCCTATTCATGATCGCTCGCAACTTCTTTCTCTACAACACTCTGCGTTCTCCGCGTTCTCTGCGGTGAATCATCCGGGCCAGAGCAACAGGGGAATGAGAGGGAGGGGAAGGGGAAAGGGATCAGGGATCGGGGATTGATATGCGGCGGCTGACGGAACAGCTTGTGATCGACGACAATTATGGATAAAGACAATCTCTTCAAAGCCCTCATCGCCGCCCTGCTGGCGTTTGTGGTTTGGAACCTGCTGACCCGGGCGTTTCGGCCTGAGCCGCCGCCACCCGCTTCACAGCAAGAAGTCGTAACGGCGGATCACAAGGCCGATCCGGTTATCCGCGCGCCGCGCGATATGGAGGCGCGCGGCGTGGACGCCGAGCAATTCATCGAATTGGGCAGCACTGATCCCAACATCAAAAGCCCATTTGCTTTGGCGCTCACGCTGAGCAACCGCGGAGGTGGGATGGTCTCTGCGCGGCTGAGGGACCACTATGAAACAATCCGCAAGGAACAGTTTTATCCAATCATCGGGCCGGTCAAACTAAAAGATGAGACGCTGCTGTACTCATTCGTCACCGAGAGCATCAATCTGAGGCGGGGTGAGGAAAGCTTTCAGCTAGACCAACTGTATTGGCACGCCAAACGCGAGACCATCGACGGAACCGAACGCGCGGTATTCTGGATCGAGTTCTTCCGCCAGGGCGAGGATCAGCCCATCGGCCGGCTGACCAAGACCTACATTCTCCGGGCGCCGTCGGGCGAGCAGGCCCCCGATGCGCTCGAGCTGGTGCTCCGTTATGAGAATCTCGGCGACGAGTCTGCGGAGGTCATCATCACTCAATTGGGCCCGACCGGCGTGCCGCGCGAGGGATTGCGAACGCCCGACGGGTCCGTCGTATCGCGCATCGACTATCGTCGCGTCACGGTCGGCTTCGACATCGGTGGGCAGATCGACATTGAGTCACTTCAAAACAGCAAGGTCAAACAGGGCTCCGGCGAACCACTTCTTCACAGCGACCAATCGAAGGCCGGCTTTGCGTGGTGTGGGCTGACGAACCGCTTCTTCGCTGTTGCGGTGGCGCTGAATAAGGGCACGGGCGGGTCGCCGTCGTCCTGGACGGCGCAGGCCGTCCGGCTGTCCAAAGAAGACGGCCAAACCGAGGATCTCAGCTTTCGGCTGATCAATTCGGCGGTTCGCGTGCCGGTTCAGGGCAGCACCACGTTCTCATTCGACTGCTATCTCGGATCCAAATCAAGAGAAGTGTTCGAAGGCAACCCCCTCTATCTTTCGCGCAACTATATGCAGTTGCTTCAAGTGGATTATTACTGCTGCCAATGGGCGCCGTTCGTCAATTCGATGGTTTGGCTGCTCAAGGCCTGCCATGACTACGTGCCGCCTTACAACTACGGGATGGCCATCATCTTCTTGGTGATCATCGTCCGAACCTGCCTCCATCCCCTGACCAAGAAGAGCCAGATCGGCATGGCCCGCATGGCGGGACAAATGGCTACTTTGCAGCCGAAGATGGAGGAACTCCGCAAGAAATACGCAAATGACAAGACTCGGCTGAACCAGGAGACCATGAAGCTCTATCAGCAGGAAGGCGTCAACCCGGCGGGGCAGATGCTCTCGTGCCTGCCGATGATGTGCCAGATGCCGATCTGGGCCGGCCTGTTCGGCGCCCTGAATTCGACCGTGGCCATGCGCCATCAGCCGTTCTTCTGGTGGATCAACGATCTGACTGTTCCCGATGCGCTGTTCTACTTCGATCATCCGTTCGATATTCCATTGATCGGCACCGTGGCCTCTTTCAATCTCCTGCCGCTGCTGCTGGGCATCAGCATGTGGCTGCAACAGAAGTTCATGCCCAAGCCGGCCGCCGCCGCCAAAGCGACCGGTAAGGCTGCCGACCAAATGGCCCAGCAGCGCATGATGATGTATGTCATGAGCGCGATGATGATCTTGTTCTTTTATAACGCACCTTCGGGCTTGACGCTGTACATCATGGCCAGCAATTTCTTCGGTTTGGTCGAGCAGCGCCGCATCCGCAAGCACCTCCGCGAGGAAGAGGAGCGCGGCGGCAAACCCGGCGGCCCCGGAAAATCCACCGGACGCAAATCAATCAGGATGCCCAAGTTTCTTCAGAAACTGGAGAAAATGGCGGACGACGCTAAGAAGAAATAGGGAAGAGGGAAGAAAGAAGAAGGACCGGGAGTTCACTTGATATGCGTGGAGCCGTCGTGATATGTTTCACTCAAAGTGAGACAATCTGCCTTTCTGGATAAGGGGTAGTTTTGTCGTCCGGCCATGGGATCAGCCGTTGTCGCAGTTTGATGTTCTCCTGCTTTCGCAGTTCTCTGGCCGCTTGCAATCTCCGGCGACGCTCGGCCAGCAACGTCTCCGGATCACCTCGATAATAATCCGCCGGCCGGAAAAGAGAGTATTGCTGAACCGTCAGCGGTGAGACCATGACACGCTTGGGCTGTAGGGTGTCACAACTTTCTCGTTTCGCGAATCACCGAATACCGTCGTGACGGCGGCGTCCAGCACGACATTGTTGAACAGATCCCAGACGAGCTCGACCTGACTGACTGGGACGTCGGTCTCATACGTCAGGCGCACGCCGACGCGCGCCGACCAAGCGCCCAACCGCTCCACCTGCGCCCGCCAGCGGGTGAGACCCGGTTCATCGATCGACATGGCATCGGGGCCGAGGAACGAAACCCGAACCGCACTCGCCGCTGCACGTCGGCCGTTGATGCGGATTTGATTGCGACCGGCGAAGAAGGCGCGCAGTCGCTCCCGCGCATCCGCCATCTCCCCGGCGTCAATGAAGTCGCGACTGGCCCGTCGGAGCGGCAGCCAGGTCTCAAGCAATACAAGCGGCATATAGATATCGCAGCGGACGACCGTGCCCTCAATGTACATGCAAGCACACACCGATTTGAATCGGTCCTGTCCCAGGGCGTGTTCCGGATGACCCGGATGTCGGCCGGGCACGGAGGCCGGGATCGATTTCTTGATCGCCGGATCGGGCCAGGCAAACTCGAGCGTCTCGACGTTCCCGCGGTTGGTCAATTGAATGAAGCGCGCTGTCGCATCGCCCGTCTTTGTCACGGACAGCGCCAAGCGGACGGGCATCGGTGCGTGCTGCCCGCCGAAGAACTGCTGGAATGTCAAGTAGCGGGGCGGCGAGCGGGTCGGGTGTTCCAGCACAT
>JACZTW010000155.1 GCA_022573485.1 Planctomycetota bacterium | reverse complement strand
GCGCAGGCGACGCGCGAAGTACTCATGCGGATCCTCCCGTCGCCTCCGTTGATGGCAATTGCTCGATGACGGCCTTGAGAATGAGTTCCTTGACGGACTGAAGATCGCTCTTGATCCGCACGCCCGCGGCGCGCTCATGTCCGCCGCCGCCGAGTTCGGCGGCGAGAGAGGCGCAATTGACGAAACGCTTGCTGCGAAGACTTACCTTAATCACACCGGCATCGAGTGAACTCAATAGTACCGAAGCCTCCACCGTACCGATCCGCATGGGTTCGTTAATCAGATCCTCGGAGTCGGCCCGCGTGGCGCCGCAGCGCTCCAGCAGGTCCGGCGTGACGCACAGGACGGCGACACGATCCTCCGCGTGAAGTTCAAGTTGCGAGAGTGCGGCCCCGAGGAGCCGCAACCTCGCCGGCTTATCAGACATGTAATAAGTCTGGTACAGCTCATTGGGTTGCACACCGCACTCAACCAGGCGCGCGGCGGCTTGGAGCGTTCGTGCGTCCGTGTTGGAGAACTGGAACCAGCCCGTATCGGTGGCGATTCCAGTAAACAGTGCGGTGGCAGTTTCAAGATCGATCGGCCAAGCCATCGTTTCGGCGAGTTCCAACACTTGCAGACTTGACGCAGAGGCAGACGGATCGATGACGGCACAGTCGGCAATGTCGTCATGTGTAGCGTGGTGATCGATTGCGACGATCGGAACTGCTTTTGATTTCAGGAAATCGGCGGCCGGTGTCAGTTGGCTTAGCGCACACGTGTCGACAATGATGACGCCGTCTAACTGAGTGCTGAGTGCTGAGTGCTGAGTGCTGAGTGCGAATTCAAGGCTGTCTTCAGTCTGGATGGTTAGTTTAGCGGACGCGATCAATTTCGCGTAGCGGGGGCCTGGCGCTCCGAAGCAAAGTGCTGTTACGTCCTTGCCGGCGGCGTGCAGCATTCGTGAGAGTCCGATCAGACAGCCGAGGGCATCGCCGTCTGGACGTTCATGCGTCAGCAGCAGCACGCGCGACCATTGGTCGATCAGGCTGCCGGCGGCGCGATATTGTTCGACGAGGGACGTCATGTATGTGGTTCCTTTGACCCGTTCCCGGCGCGCCGGGACTCTGGGCTCTGATTAAGTACTCAGTACTCAGCACTTAGATATCCGCTGTCCGCACTTGTTGAACGTCCTGTTCGATTTGTGCGGTCAGGGCTTCCGGGGACTCGAAGCGCTGTTGGCCTCTCAGGAATCGCAGAAACTCCAGTTTCATCGGCTGGCCGCACGACTCGGCAGCGCAGTCCAATAAGAAGGCCTCCACTTGCAAAGAGCCGTCTTCGAAGGTGGGAGTGGTGCCGATGCTAATGGCGGCATCATAGCATCCGCCGCAGACCTCGGCTCTTCCAGCGTAGACACCCTCCGCCGGGATCAACTGGTCGATCTGGCCAAGGTTGGCCGTTGGATACCCGAGTTTGCTGCCCCGCCCGTGGCCGGTTGCCACTTCACCGAAAAGAGCATAGGGCCGACCCAGACAGAGACGGGCGCGATCGACCTGCCCCGCGCGGATCAATTCTCGGATCATCGAGCTCGTGACCAGCACGGTCTCATCGTCCGCCACTTGCAATCTGACGGGCTCGACGATGAAGACCTCAAAGCCGTGTTGTGCTCCCAAATCCCGGAGCACATCGGGCGTTCCCTTTCGGCCTTTGCCGAATCCGAAAGACCATCCCTCGACGACGTGCGACGGCTTGAATTTCCGCGCAATGACGGACTCAATGAACTCGTGCGGCTCCAATGAGAGCAGGGCGGGCTCGCTCCTGGCGACGACGACGGCCTCCGCGCCGGCTTCCGCAAGACGGCTGACCTTCTCCGAAAGCGGCATGAGCCGCTCCGGCGCCCGACCGGGACTAACGATCTCCAGGGGATGCGGATCGAAGGTGAGTACCACGACTTTTTGGTGCGTTCGGGCGCCGATTAGGCCAGCCTGCGCGAGAATTTGTTGCTGCCCCCGATGTACGCCGTCAAAATTGCCGATGGTCAGCACGCAGCCCCGCAGCGCGTCCGGGATTTGCTCCAGCCCGTTGATCTGCTTCACGATGGCGCCTGACCTTCCGCGATTCGGTTCATGCCGCACCAGCATAGGGTCTGGGGAGCGATCCTTCAAACACCTGAGGAAGGAGTCGAGGAACCGAGGGGTTGAGGAGGATGGGACAGCGAGAACTCGGGAACTCGAGAGCCGGCAGCTCAGATCGGCCGCATTATAGACTGCATCACGGAGCGCGAGTCACGGACTGCTCAATCTCGGCGGCAGGATTGGGCATCGTCGGGGCTGGCGGCGAGTCTCCCGTGGGCTGTTGGAGTGGGCGCCAATTCTTCGCCAGAGCCCCTTGCAGACGCATCAGGACGCTGGGCAGGTTGCGTCCATAGGCGGTCGAATGATGCTCGCGCGCAAACTGCCGCCATTCATCAAGACTCCAGCCATTGGACTTGTCGCGGGCTGCGGCATCGCGCCCATCCGCATTGGCAGCCAAGGCCGGCTGTGGCACGGCTGTGGCCAGACCCGGCGTGAAGTCAAACCCACTGTCGCCGAGCATGAATTGGTCGACGAGTTCGTCCTCTGCGCATGGCGTAATCCGGCGTTCGGGCTGCGGTGCGAAACGTCCAGCATTCCGGACTTCGCAGGGTTCTTCATAGGTAAAGAAGGGCAGTGAAGCTGTTTCGATCTTGCGGCGCGTGGGCTCTGGCGTTTGTGCTGCCGGTGGAGTCTGCATGGGATCGGAGCGGTGTGCCCGAACAGGCGTGGGCGCGACTGCCACTACGGTGGGCACTTCCGCCTCCGTCTTGGGAGCAGGCCGTTCGACCTTGGCTACAGGGGCTGGACTGTTACCCGCCGCGCGCGGCGCAGTCGCGGATACATCGGCTACTTCCCAGGAGAAATCGGCTCCATTATCTTCCATTTCGTCCGCGAAGACGGGATCTTCGGAGCGGCCGATGGACATGCCGGAGATGTCGGGCTCCGCCTGAGCGGCGACTAGCGTTTCGACGACTGCGTCGTCTTGCTCGTGAGACTCACGCGGCGGGGGAGTGGCCGGCGACTTCACCGCGACGATCTCTTGCTCTTGCACCTGTTGTTTTTCGACGGCGACTCGAACCGTCTGCGACGGAGGTGGCT
Organism: Planctomycetota bacterium; assembly: GCA_022573485.1. Lineage (GTDB taxonomy): Bacteria > Planctomycetota > Phycisphaerae > UBA1845 > CAIVHJ01 > JACZTW01. The sequence continues at coordinate 5,802 of JACZTW010000155.1, read as the reverse complement.
GCCGGGGGGGCACTCGAGTGGCCACGACGGAGCGGCTCGATACGACACGGTCCGCCTGCCGCTCAAGCTGCCTCGGTACAGCGGTGACGACCATCGTTCGCAGCTTCTGCAACTGGATCTTCGCAGCGGTCAGATTGGGTTCGAGGGCAAGTGCATTTCGGAAGGACTCCGCAGCCTGTGCGTACCGGCCTCCCGCCTTGTCCAATAGGCCCATGTTGTAATGAGCCCGGGCATCGCCCAATACCATCTGGAATTGCTGGAAGGCCTCATCTCGCCTGGCCAGTCTGCTCATCACGATGCCCAAGTTCACTCGCGCCCGCTGATAATCAGGCTTTAATTGCAAGGCGGCACGGAGTTCGCGTTCCGAATCGCTCCAGCGTTTCTGGGCCATGAGACTGAAGGCCAGGTTGTTCCGCAGGTAGGCGAGTTTCGGATCCATCTTGATCGCACGGCGAAGCGTGCGCTCGGCTTCAGTGTGCTGCCCAATCTTATCCAGGCAGATCGCCAATCGATTGCGGGCGCCGTTGAACTTCGGATTCAAATCCAGTGCCTTGCGGTATTGGATGATGGCCTGCTGGATTTGCTTCTTTCCTTCAAGCAGTTGCCCGGCGGCGAAGTGGGTGAACGGCTGGAGCTTCGGTTCAGGAGCAGCCTGTTCCTGGAATATTCTGGCCTGATTCTGCTGAAGCCATTGATTCGTGCTTTGTTCGTGTCCCAGAAGACTGTTCGCGACTCCGCATCCGCCCGCAGTCCAGATGAGGGATGCGGCCAGGCCGGCGCTCAACAACGGGCCAACTTTCATGTCTGCTCCTTCGTCAGGCGACTAACCTCCGGTTCCGAAGCCACTGCTACCGGCCAGATTGGTCAAGGCTTCTTTCTCCGGCGCGAACGCGCGCTCCATGACCTGAATGGCCTCCTCGGCGCCCATGCCTTTGCTCTTCCTCAGCCCCACTTGTGCAATAATCCGCTCCTGGGCGATGCCCGACTCAGCCAGGAAACGCGTGATGCTCGCGATCCGCGCTTCATTGAATTCTTTGTCCGTTGTTGAAGATTGGAAACTCAATGTTCCACCCGAGTCGCTCAGCAGTCGAGCGTAGCGTTCGAGGCGTTGTTCGCCCAGCGTATTCAACTCGGTCCTGTGCGGAACAAAATGGATCTCTGCCATGGCCATGTCGTGCAGCATGGCGTTGTCGCCCATGGCGACCAACCGTTCCTCCATGGTCTCACGCGCGTCATGGAATGACACATTGGTTTCAATGAAGCGTTCGCCGACGTGATTGCACCCCGCAAGCAGAAACACAACTGCAAAAGCCGGAACGCCCGCTCTCAGGATTCTCATGAGTTTCTCCTTCAATCAAAGCGCAATCGAATGCCGGCACCAGGGGCTGGGCCGCCCCGGGTTGGTCGGTTACGCAAACAGCGATGCTATACTTGATATCGAGCCGTTCCGGCTCGAGAGTTGAGCTTTTATGAGCCCTGAGCGAGCCCACTCGGCAAGGCGGGGCGGGCCGGCGCCCCGGCGTGAGCTACATGGGGTTGTTTTGAAAGGTCTTGATCATATTCAGAGCGGCTGGACCCACCAAGACAACGAAAATCGCGGGAAAAATGAACAGCATCAACGGCAACATCAGCTTGACGGACGTTGCCTGAGCCTTTTCCTCCGCAGCCTGTCGGCGCTTGACCCTCATCGCATCTGCTTGGTTCCGAAGGGCTTTGGCCACGCTGGTACCGAATTTCTCAGCCTGGGTAATGATGGCAACCAGCGATTGCATCTCCGGCACGCCGGTTCGCATGGCCATGTTGCTGAGCGCCTCGCTACGGGGAATGCCCATCTGACCCTCGTAGGTCACGAGTTGCATTTCTTCGGACAATTCGGGATGCACGATGTTCATTTCGTCGCCCACGCGTTGAATTGCGGCATCCAGGGCCAACCCGGCTTCCACGGAAATCACCAGCAAGTCCATGGCATCGGCGAGACCGTGCTTGATCTTGGTGGCGCGCTGCCCTCTTGCGATCCACAGCCACACATTCGGCAACATGAAACCAACGCCGCCGCTGCCGATCACCCAAGTCAGAACATCCATCGCGGGCTTGCCGGCGCTGAGCTGAAACACCAAGGCAACGAGGGCACACCCGATCCCGCAAACCGTTTTGCTCGACAGAAAGAGCGTACTCGCGTTCTCCCGTCGGAAACCGGCGTTGGCGAGCTTGATGCGGAGCATCGAAACTTCCGTATCGCTCTTCGGCATGACCGGTCTCATGGCGATTGGCGCCACGCGTTCGAGCATTTTCTGCGCGGTTGATTCCTTGGCCTGCTTCTGGATCTCGATCGTTTCATCGACGCCGCGCTTGCCCATCATGCGCCGTTTGAGCGCTTCCTTGTCTATTTTCCCCTTGGGCCACAGCGCATAGAAGATCAATCCGACACTGACGACAGCGAGCAGACCAAGCAAAGCGAGTTCATTCATCTCAAACTCCCACCATCAAGCTAGACTTTGATGTTCACGATCTTTTTAATCAGGGCCATCCCCATGAGCTGCATGCCCCCGGCAATGCACAGCAGCATCCGGCCCTGAGGTTCATTGATCAAAGTCATGGCGTATTCGCGGTTCATGCTCAATGACGCGAAGAACACCACGAAGGGCAGGGCGAGCAACACCCAGCCGGACATGCGCCCTTCGGCGGTCAGGCCTCTGACCATGCCGAGCAATTCAATACGACTGCGTATGACACTGCTGATCTTGTCCAGAATCTCCGCCAGATCGCCGCCGGTTTGACGTTGAATGAGTACGGCCGTGACGAAGAACCGGATGTCCATTTGGTCGCAACGGTTGGCCATGTTGACCAGCGCGTCTTCCGTCTTCACGCCCAGGTTCTGCTCGTGAAAGACTCTGCCGAATTCCGTTCCGGCCGGATCGGGTAACTGTTCGGACACCAACTGGATCGCTCCGGCGAAAGAGTGACCCGCCCGCAATGACTGGCTCATCATTTCGAAGACATCGGGCAATTGGCTCACCAGCTTCCGCATCCTCCAGCCGCGCTTCATCTTCAGCCACAGGAGGGGCAGGAACAGGATCGCGGTGCCCACAGCGAGGGCGATCAGAGCGCCCATGCCCAGGACCAGCAAGCCCATCGAGGTGACCAGCGAAGCGGCCAGCAGCGTCGATAGAAACTTCGTTGCAGAGGTGTCCACGTTGGCTTGGTCCAGAGAGACCTGAAGTTTTGGGATCACGGCCAGGCCGGAGACGAACTTGAACAGCAGATTGCTGTCGTCCGTCTCAGGTCGTCGCAGCAACGACTCACGAATGCGTTTCTCGCGGTCCGATGCCCCGCCGCCGGCGGAGCGATCCTGCAGGCGGGCCATGATCTTGGATTTGTCGCCCCCGCGGGAATCCGTTATTGCCTGGTAGATTCCGTAGCACAGGAACATCGCGCCTGCGACTGGAAACAGGAAGAACATGAACTCAGATGCACTGACCGCTAGGAACAACATGTCTGCGCTCCCTTACAGGCTGTTTTCGACTGTCTAGCGTGTGGCTTATCCATCGCAGGTTGGCAACTCCCCGCGTTCGAACAAGGACGAATCAACCTCACAACCCGAGGATTTCAGGATTTCCAAGAAGCCCGGCCGAATCCCGGTCGCCATGAATTTGCCATATGCTTTGCCTTCGCTGTCTAACCCGATCTGCTCAAATTTGAAGATGTCCTGCATGGTGATAATGTCGCCCTCCATGCCCTGCACCTCGGTGATGGTGGTGATCTTTCTCGGTCCGCCGGTCAGGCGCTGGGCCTGTACGATGAGCTGGATGGCGGAGGCAAACTGCTGCCGGATGGCCTTGAGGGGCAGCTCGAAGCCCGCCATCATGACCATGGTCTCGACGCGCTGCACCGCGTCGCGCGTGCTGTTGGCATGAATCGTGGTCAGTGAACCATCGTGGCCGGTGTTCATGGCCTGCAACATGTCGAGGGTCTCGGGTCCGCGGCACTCGCCGACCACGATCCGATCGGGCCTCATCCGCAGGCTGTTGATCAGCAGGTCGCGAATGGCGATGGCCCCTTTGCCTTCAATGTTGGCCGGCCGGGTCTCCAGCCGAACGACATGGGGCTGACGGAGTTGCAATTCCGCGGCGTCCTCGATGGTCACGATCCGCTCAGTGTCCGGGATGAAGGACGACAAGTTGTTCAGCAGCGTCGTCTTTCCAGAGCCCGTACCGCCGACAATCAAGATGTTCAAATGGGCCCGCACACACCCCTTGAGGAACTCGACCATCTGGGGAACGACCGAACCGAATTTGATATAGTCGTCCCACGTGATCGGATCGGTGCCGAATCGTCGAATTGACATCGATGGGCCGTCGATGGCCAGCGGGGGAATCACCGCGTTCACACGACTGCCGTCCTTGAGGCGGGCATCGACGAGAGGCGTTGTTTCATCACAACGCCGGCCGACGGCGCTGACGATCTTGTCGATGACGTGCATCAAGTGTTCGTTGTCACGAAACTGGATGCCGGTCAGTTCCAGCTTGCCTTTTCGTTCCACGTAGCAGGTTTTTGGACCGTTGATCAGGATGTCGCTGATCGACGGATCGGCGAGTAACGCCTCGAGCGGCCCCAGCCCGAAGGTTTCGTCCAGAACTTCTTCGATCAGTCGTTGTTTCTCACTAAAATTGAGAAGTATGTTCTCTTCATCAACCAGGGCCACGACCAGCTCGCGGACCTGATCCCGGAGATCGCTCTCCTCTCCGGTCACGCGCGTGATATCCAACTGGTCGACGAGCTTGCGGTGCAATCGCGCCTTGAGCTCGTAATACTGCTCCTGCTTTTCCTGATCCGCCTTTGAGACCTTGGGAGGCTCGGGTTTTGCAGGTTTCTCCGGCGCGGGTGCCGCAGGCCGTGCCGCGGTTGCTTTCAAAGGGGCAGCCGCCTTTTCAGTCTTGGCCTTGGGCGCGGGCGGCGCCGGCTTGAGGGGCTTGCGATTACCGATGTCTCTTGATTTTCCGAACAAGGCTCACTCCTATCAAATCGCGTGGCCGGAATCCTCGTATCCAGCCGCGCTCGGTCGCGCCCGGGTCGTTCAACCGGTCTGGCCTGTCATCCCCTGCTGAACATCTTGCTCAACAGGCTTCCTGCTTTCTTGCTGCCGGAGCCGTCGCCCGATTGCCCTGTTCCGTCCGGGTCGTGAATGCGCTCCGCCAGTTCTCGGATGGCGAGTCTCAGTTTGGACTTGGCGTATTCCTTGTTTAGCGGGACGCCCATGTTGATCGAACCGCTGGCGCTGGCCCAGTCGTCCGGCAGCGAGAAGTAGATTTCGTGGTTCAGGGTTTCCTTTACGTATTCCGGGCTGATGATGCCGGAATCCTTGCCGACCCGATTGGCGACGATCTTGACGCGGTCCATGTTGAAGCCAAAGGTGCGCATCTCGTCCACGATGCGATGCACGTTACGCACGCTGGTGACCAGCAATTGGATCAAGAGCAGATTCAGATCAGCGATATCGAGCACAGCTTTGGTGCCCATGTCGAAACGGGTCGGACCATCGACGATCACGTATTCGTACATTTCCTGCAACTTGGCGAGCACGCCGGCGCAGTGCGCGGCCGTGATCATGTCGGCCTGGGCGAATTCGTTCGGTCGTGCCAGAATATGCACGCCGCTCTGATGCTGCACCATGGCGCTCTGGATCAGCGAGGCCTCGATCTGCTCGGCCGTTTCGGTCAGATCGGCGATCGTATAGCTCGGTTGCACATCGAGGAGTGTCGCCACCTGGCCAAAACGATAATCCAGATCGACGAGCGCGACCTT
>JACZTW010000154.1 GCA_022573485.1 Planctomycetota bacterium | reverse complement strand
GGCTGGTTTCGGCTCCTCTGGCGGCACTTGCTGCCGAATCTCGTCGGCCCGATCGTGGTCTATGGGTCGCTGATCGTCCCGCAGGCGATTCTCAGCGAGGCGTTCCTGAGCTTCCTCGGCATCGGCATTCAGCGGCCCATGCCGACCTGGGGCTCGCTGGTCGCCGACGGTTTGCAGGCCGTCAACTCGGTAGTCAACTATTGGTGGCTGATCGTGTTTCCGTGCGCTCTGCTGTCGGTCACGCTCCTGGCGCTGAACTTCATCGGCGACGGCCTGCGCGATGCGTTTGATCCGAAGGGAGCGCTGTCGAAATAATAGAAAAAGACAGAGGTGTGCTGGATTCTCATACGACGCACGCAACCCAAGAGAACGCCGTTTCGACTTCTCGGAATCTGCTAAACGGCAAGCCAACGGGAAGCGCTTTCGAATTGACTTCGTCGTTTAGCAGATGCATCGTTTACTGAGTGCTCAGTGGCCCAAACAATCGTACACCATCGAAACAACCAGAAGCATGAACAACGATAAACCGCTACTGCGTGTAGACAACCTCAGCGTCGAGTTCCGCACTGACAGCAGCGTGGTGCGCGCGGTCGATGGCGTGTCGTGGTCGGTCCGCGCCGGGCAGACGATCGCCATCGTCGGCGAGAGCGGCAGCGGCAAGAGCGTGAGCGCCCTGTCGGTGCTGCGGCTGCTGCCCGAACCGCCCGCCCGCATCACCGCCGGGCAGATCCACTTCGAGGGCAACGATCTACTCACGCTAAGTGAACCGGACCTCCGAAAGATCCGAGGCCGCCGCATTGCCATGATCTTCCAGGAACCCATGACTTCGCTGAACCCCGTGTACACCATCGGCGATCAAGTCGCGGAAACGATACAGTTGCACCAAGGCAAGAGCCGCCGCGATGCCTGGCGATCAGCCGTCGAGATGCTGGAGAAGGTGGGCATGCCCGACGCCGCCCGACGGGCAGGCGACTATCCGCACGAATTATCCGGCGGAATGCAGCAGCGCGTTATGATCGCCATGGCGCTGGCCTGCGAACCGAGTGTTTTGATCGCTGACGAACCCACGACGGCGCTGGACGTCACGATTCAGGCCCAGATTCTCGCGCTGCTGCGCGAGTTGCAGTCCTCGACCGGCGTCGGCATCGTGCTGATCACCCACGACTTCGGCGTGGTGGCTGCCATGGCGGACTATGTACACGTCATGCGCAACGGCAGGATCGTCGAGCACGGCGAGCCGTCGCAACTGTTCGAGCAGCCGAAACACGAGTATACGCAAGAACTGCTCCAGGCCGTGCCGCGGCTGGATGGGGCCGGGGAGCGTGTGGCATGACTTCGACAAGTGCTCCGTTGCTGTCGGTGCGAAATCTGAGCACGCACTTCCGCATTCGCCGTGGGTTGTGGGGCGGCGGGCACGAAGTGCGCAGGGCGGTGGACGGCGTGAGCTTTGATTTGCTCCCCGGGCGGACGTTGGGGCTGGTCGGCGAGAGCGGCTGCGGCAAGACCACGCTGGGGCGATCAATCCTGCGCCTGATCCCCGCTACCGCCGGCGAAGTGTTGTACGAGGGACGCAACATCCTGACACTCGACCGATCTGCCACCCGGCAACTGCGCCGCAAGATGCAAGTTGTCTTCCAGGATCCTCTGGGCAGCCTCAATCCGCGTATGACCATCGGGAGCAACGTCGCAGAGCCGCTGGTGGTCCATCGCATCGGCACGCGGCGCCAGCGCCGCACGCAGGTTGCAACCATGCTCGAGCGAGTCGGCTTGAACGCCGACGCCATGCAGCGCTATCCGCACGAGTTCTCCGGCGGGCAGCGCCAGCGCATCTGCATCGCCCGCGCTCTAATCACGCAGCCGAAACTCGTGATCCTCGATGAACCGACCAGTGCCCTCGATGTCACCATTCAGGCGCGGATACTCGCGTTGCTGGATGAGTTGCGTCGCGATTTGCAGTTGAGCTATTTGTTCATTTCGCACAATCTGGCGGTGGTTCGGAACTTCTGCGACGAAGTGGCGGTGATGCGCGCAGGCCGAATCGTCGAGCAAGGCCCGACGAAACAAGTCTTCGCCGACCCGCAACACGACTACACACGCGCTTTACTTTCCGCCGTACCATCTTTAGAGTCATACCGCACACGAAGACAGCAGCACCCTGGGAGAACCTCATGATCACGGTCTGCATCGGCGGACATCGCGGACGAATGGGACAGCGGCTCGAAGCACTGCTCGCGGATGACGCGCGGTTCGAAATCGTCGCGCGATACGATCTGGACACCGCTTCCACAGACGACACATTCGACGTGCTCATCGACTTCTCGGCACCCGAAGGCACAATGAAATGCCTTTCTCTGTGCCAACAAAAGAGTGCCGGTTTGCTGATCGGCTGCACGGGTCATTCTGAGGAGCAAAAGGCGCAAATCACCAAAGCCGCCGGCGACTTACCCATACTGATGGCATCCAACTTCAGCCTCGGCATCAACCTGCTGTTGAACATGCTGCCCCGGATCGCTCGCGAGTTGGGCGACGACTTCGACATCGAGATCGTCGAGACGCACCACACGCGCAAGATCGATGCGCCGAGCGGCACAGCCCTCACGCTGCTGGACGCGCTGATGGCAGCCACCGATCGCAGCCGATCAGAACACGTCATCCACGGCCGCGAGGGGCGTATCGGCGCCAAGCCGGATCGGCAGATCGGTCTACACGCCGTGCGCAGCGGCGACGTGGTTGGCCGCCACGAAATCATTTTCGGCGGCGTGGGCGAGTCGATCACCATCACGCACGAAGCCCACTCGCGCGACACCTTCGCCAAAGGCGCCCTCGAAGCCGCCGCCTGGATCCACAACAAACCGCCCGGATTGTACACAATGAAAGATGTCTTATCAGAAAGAGGTTGACGGTATGATACGAAGTGAGGAGACGCGTACCATACATTGCCGCATCCAACCCCAGCACGCCCCCACCGAATGGCAATCCACATCCGATAAAACGCAACGAAGTGACTTTGTCGTTTAGCAGATGCCGAAAGAGAAACCGCCGTCGCGGCCACGGCATGCCGCGCCCCTACGGATACTTCCGTGTCCATTCCTCCCCACCGTACTTCGCCGCACACTCGTCTGCACGGGCAAGTTCATCCGCCGACCACTCACCCTCCTGGAACGTGACGCCCAATCGCTGCTCGAGTGCGTCGATAAACGGCGTAAGCAGCGCATCATCTTCAAGATCAACATGATTCGTAATCGCAGCCACATGATGCTGGTCGTAGCGGTTGGCCAGTATGATCGAACCGTGCTGCAGGATGGCCGTCTTCGTTCGCCGCTGGGCGCTGCCGGCGAGCTTGTCGCCGTCGAGCAGCACGTCCGTGCAGTGCCGACGGTCAAAGCAAAAGAACGGCCCGCGCCCGGCGGAGCTGCCGTCACTCAACAGGCAACGCTCCGCACGCACGCCCAGCAGCGCGAGCGTATCGATCAGGGCAGCATGCACGAGATCGTAAAGCTGCGTGGCCCCCGTTTGCACCAGCGGATGCGACGCAGGCAACGCAATTGAATACGTCCATTCACGGTCGTGCAGGATGGCCCCACCGCCGGTCGTCCGCCGCACCACCGCCAAATCACCCACCGGCGGCGCCAGAGACTCGTATTCGCCGTAGCTTTGAAAGTAGCCCAAGGAAATCGTCGGCGGATCCCACTTATAGAAACGCATCGTCGGCGGCGACGCACCTTCACCGACACCCACCAACAGCGCCTCATCGCGCCCCATGTTGGTCACGCCGTCGGTCGGAGAATCGATCAACAAACGCCAGTCACTCATGATGAAAAACGCAAGGTGGAAAGATGATGATTACTGCATCGTGCGTGCAACTGGGAGGACAATTCTCGCTACTGCGACACGTCTGCCAAACGGCAAGCCAACGGCAGGATCGTTCGAACTGACTTCGTCGTTTAGCAGACGCCGGCGGTTGCATTGCGTGTACACACTCCATCAGACCCCGGAGTCCCGGCGCGCCGGGAACGGGTCATGCCCGCAGTCGCGAAACCCATAAATCGCGGCAGCAACATACAAACCAAGCGCATCACTTCTTCTCTTTTGTCTTTTCTCTTTTCTCTTTCTCCAACGTCCACCGGACGTTGGGCTTCCTGGCAGCGGCGACTTCGTCGAGGCGGCTAACCTTTGCGTTGTGCGGGGCGTTCTTGAGCACTTCTGGGGTCTCTTTGGCTTCGATGGCAATTTTGATCATGGTGTCGGCGAAGCGGTCGAGCGTGCGTAGCGACTCGGTTTCGGTCGGCTCGATCATCAGGCAGTGCGGGATCGGCCAACTCATCGTCGGCGGATGAAAACCATAATCGATCAGGCGCTTGGCGAAGTCCGTTTCGGTCACGCCGGCGTCGCCGGCCTTGGGCACCATCACGAACTCGTGCGCGTAAGGCCCCGGCACGGGGAATTCGTAATGCGGCTCCAGCCGCGCGGCGAGGTAGTTGGCCGACAGGACGGCCTTCTCGCTGACCGTACGCAAACCCTCGGCGCCCAGTGATCGAATGTATGTGTAACAGCGCACCAGCACGCCGATCTGGCCTATGAACGCCCGGACTTTGCCGATGCTTTGAGGCCGGTCTTCATCGAGATCGAACGTGCCGTCCGACTTCTTCACCACCTGCGGCACCGGCAGGAACGGAGCCAGCTTCTCGATCACTGCAATCGGTCCGGCGCCGGGTCCGCCGCCGCCGTGCGGCGTGCTGAAGGTCTTGTGCGTATTGAAGTGCATGACGTCCACGCCGAAATCGCCCGGCCGCGTGATGCCGAGCATGGCGTTCATATTGGCGCCGTCGAGGTACAACAGTGCGCCGTGCTTGTGAAGGATTTCCGCGATGTCGCCGATCTGGTCATCGAAAACGCCGACCGTGTTCGGATTGGTGATCATCAGGGCAGCGGTCTGTTCGTCCACCTTGCCGCGCAAATCGTCCAGATCCACCTTGCCGTCCTTGCAGGAGGACACAGTGTGGGTGTGCCGTGCACACATGGCGCACGAAGCCGGATTTGTCCCGTGGGCCGTGTCCGGCACGAGCACGTTGGGGCGCTTCTCGCCGCGATCACGATGATAGGCCGTAATCATCATCAGGCTGGCCATCTCGCCGTGGGCGCCCGCCGCCGGATGCAAACTGACCTCCGCCAAGCCCGAGATCTCCTGCAGGAATTCGCGAAGCGTGTACAGCAGTTCGAGCATGCCCTGCACTTGATCGATCGGCTGATAGGGGTGCAGGTTGGCGAAGGCGGGCATGGCCGCCGCGCGCTCGTTCAGGCGCGGATTATACTTCATCGTACATGAGCCCAGCGGATAGAAGTTCGTGTCAATGCTGAACGCCCGGTGCGCGAGCCTGGTGAAATGCCGCACCAGGCACAGCTCCGCCATCTCCGGCAGCGGCGGCGCCTTGTCGGCCAGCAAATGCGCGGGGATGGATGAAGCCGGATCGACACTCGGGACAGCAGAAGCGCCCAATGTGACCGCGCACGCACCTGGCGCGCTCTTCTCGAAGAGCGACGGTTCGCCCTGATCGACGACGCGCGCGGTTACATTTGTTTCAGAATCGATGATCATGCAGTTCTCAGTGCTCCAACCAGTCGATCCATCTCTTCCTTCGTTCGTTTTTCGGTGACTGCGACCATGAAACAGTCGTCCAATTGTGGATACCACTTGCCCAGCGGCACACCGGCCAGCACATCCGCCTGCTGGCAGGCTTTGAGCACGGCGGTGACCTTCTTGCGCTTGCTTCGAACCACGAATTCCTTGAAGAATGGGGTATCGAATGCCAATTCGAAGTCGGGCAGTGCGGCGATTCGCTCGGCAGTGTAATGGGCGTTGTCAAAGCAGCGCTTCGCTACTTGAGCGATGCCGGACTTGCCCAGTGCAGCCATGTACACCGTGGCGTGCATGGCCAATAGGCCCTGATTCGTGCAGATGTTGCTCGTGGCCTTTTCGCGGCGAATGTGCTGCTCGCGTGTTTGCAGCGTCAGACAATAGCCCACGCGCCCGTCTCTGTCGGTCGTCTGGCCCACCAGTCGGCCTGGAATCTTGCGCAGGTAATCCTTGCGACAAGCCAGCAGACCCAGCACCGGCCCGCCGTAGGACTGCGGCACGCCCAGTGACTGCCCTTCGGCGACCACAATGTCCGCACCGTAGTCCCCGGGCCTCTTGAGCAGGCCGCAACTGATCGGATCGACAGACGCGATCAGCAGCGCGCCGGCGTTGTGAGCGATGTCCGCGACGGCGGGCATGTCTTCGAGCGTGCCGAAAAACGTCGGATGCTGCACGATGACCGCAGCCGTGCGATCGTCAACCACTTTCCGGATTGCTTCCACCGGCGTGGCGCCGCCGGTCGATTTCACGACGATCACTTCGTGGTCGGTTTCATACAAGTAGGTTGTGAGCACGCGCCGCAAGTCCGGATGTGTGGCATCGGACACCACGACCCGCGATCGCCGCGTGATCTGACAAGCCATCAGCGCGGCCTCCGCTGCCGCCGAAGCGAACTCGTAAAGCGAGGAATTGGCGATGTCCATAGCCGTAAGCTGGCAGACCATGGTCTGAAACTCATAGAACGCCTGCAACACGCCCTGCGATGCTTCCGCCTGATACGGCGTGTAGGCGGTCAGGAACTCGCTCTGCATGGCCAGCGCACCAACGATGGTCGGCACGAAATGGTCGTAAATGCCGCCGCCGAGAAAGCTGATCTGCTGATCGGTCGAGACGTTCTTGCTCGCCAGCCGCTCCAGGTCCGCCAGCAATTCCATTTCCGCGAGGCCCGGCGGGATATTCAAAGGCTCTTTGAGCTTGTGCGCTTCTGCCACGCCGGCGAACAACTCATCGACCGTGCGGGCGCCGATGGTCGCAAGCATGGCCTGCTGGTCGCTTTCTGTCAGTTGAGTGTAATCCATGAAAAGGGTCCGAGGGGCGGAGGGGCCAAGGATTCAAGGACGGCGGGAGGAAGCCATGCTTGCGAGACAGGCTTCGATCGCTTGAAATCAGCCGTTTTTCTCTTTTCTCTTTTCTCTTTTCTCTTTCACGCCGAACACGTCTCTCTTGTAAATCCGCCGCTCCAGGGCGCGGACGTATTCGGTCCAGTTCGAATCTTCGTCTTTCGCTTTGTCAATCGCCGCCAGGCATTGAAAGACCTTGGCGTCGAGGTTATCGAGATAGTGTATGGCGACGGCCTCAGGCATCGCGGGCAGCTTGGGGCTGCCGAATTCGTACTCGCCGTGATGCGACAGTATGACGTGCTGCAAGGCCCATTTCTTATCCTCAGGGAACGGCTTGCCCGTCGCTTCCGCGATCGCTTTGGTCTTTTCTTCGATCCAAATCACGCAATGGACGATGTGCCCGATCAGTTGGCCTTGGTCGGTGTATTGGAAATTCGTGTCGTATCGAAGCTCCTCGGTCTTACCCAGATCGTGCAGGAAGAGACCGGCCAGCACCAGATCCATACTGAGTTCCGGATATCGCGGAATGACCACCTGCGCGAGTTCGAGCAGGTTGAGCGTGTGCTCCAGAAGCCCGCCCACATACGCATGGTGCATGGTCACCGCCGCCGGAGCGCGCTTGAACCGGGCGACGAGTTGCTCGTCCTGCACGAATAATTTGATCACCTCCAGCAAGTCACGATCCTCGATCGTCCGCAGGATGGTTTTGACTTGCTCCCACATTTCATCGACGTCGCGGTCGGTGGACGGCATGAAGTCAGCGATATTCACTTCTTCAAGCTCGATCGCTTTCATGCCGTCGATGATGAACTGCAGGTGGCCTTTGTAGCTCTCGGTCCGGCCACGGAAGCGCATGAACCCGCCGTCGGGCATGGCTTTGTATTGCTCTTCGGTGGCCTGCCAAGCCCGCGAGAGCAACTGCCCGGTCTTGTCGGCCAGCACCGCATGGATGTACAGCGAGCCGTTGTTCGTGGTGCGGAGATCCTTGGAGGCAATCATGAATACTTGATCCTCGATCTGCAGCCCGGCCTCCAGTTCATTGATGTAACGGTGTTCCATAGTACATTTCCCAAGGAGCCGCAGATCCCGGCGCGCCGGGAGAATCCCGACTTGTCGGGAGCCTGCGCGATTCCCCGCCTGACGTGGCGTTCTCACTTGACGCACGTCCGCGCGGGCTAAAAGCCCGCGGCTCGTTGATGTTCTGTTGATGTTCTGTAGTCAGCGGGATCATCATACCGGATCTGATACAAGCCCGCCAGAGCTTGAAATTCGCAGCGATCGCCTGTATTGATACGCAGCAATGCGCTGGACCGAATTCTTCATCCCGACTTCCAAAGAGATCCCCGCCGACGCGGTGGTGCCGTCGCACACGCTGATGATCCGGGCGGGCCTGATTAAACAACTCGTGGCTGGGGCGTATACTTACCTGCCGCTGGGTTATCGTGTGTTGCGCAAAGCCGCACAGATCGTGCGCGAGGAAATGAATCGCGCCGGCGCCATCGAACTGCACATGCCCGCCATGCAGCCGGTCGAGTTATGGAAAGAGACCGGCCGCGTCGAAGCCATGGGCGACACGCTCATCCATTTGCCCGATCAAGATTGGCGCTCCGGCACAGTGCTCGGCCCGACACACGAAGAAGTCATTACCGACATTGTTCGCGCCTTCGTAAACAGCTACAAGCAACTGCCGATCAATCTGTACCAAATCCAAACCAAGTTCCGCGACGAGAAGCGTCCCAAGAGCGGCGTGCTGCGGACGCGCGAGTTTCTAATGAAGGACGCCTATTCCTTCGACGTCGATCTCGACGGGCTGAACGCGAGCTACGACAAAATGTACGCCGCCTATTGCCGCATCTACGAGCGCTGCGGCCTGCCTTACGTTTCGGTGGAGGCGGACAGCGGCGCCATCGGCGGAGACGTGTCCCACGAGTTCATGGTCGCCACCGATGCCGGCGAGGACATTCTCGTCAAAACCGCCGACGGCTCTTATGCTGCCAACGTCGAGCGGGCCGAGGTG
>JACZTW010000153.1 GCA_022573485.1 Planctomycetota bacterium | reverse complement strand
GATGTCCGGTGAGGCGAAGGCGGCATCGCCTCGGAAGTAGCGGCGCAAGTCCCGTTCCCGGTAACGCTCAACGACGGGTTCCAGCACGTCGCGCCATTCGTGGGCACTGTGCACGTTGCCGGGACGAAGGGCGCAGCGTTCGACGTCGCCGAACTGGTTGAACACGAACAGCGGGTGGTAACAGGTACGGCCGAAATGACCGTTGTAGGCGCTGCCCTCCTGGTTGCCGTAGGTCGGGCTTTCCGACGAATCCATGTCAAGGATGATCAGCTTCGGCGGCCGGCACGCATGCACCCGGTCGATCCAGGCGCCAGGGAGATCGACCAACGTGGCGAAGTTGCCCGCGCTTGTCAGCCAATCCGTCTCAAAACGGCCCATCTCGCTGGTCGACGCCGCATTCCGCATCAGACCGCGCGAGTCCACGATGGTCCGCATCGCGGGGTCGAGCGAAAGGCGGTCACAATGCTTCGGAGGTACGAATTGACAGTCGATCATCCGTGAAGGATGCTCGGAGGCCGATCGAATGGTAGAGGTGGACGAGAATCCGCTTCTTCCAAGATGTAACGACTTATGTCACCTTGCCTGCGACGAGGCTGCAAATGGCACCTTTTAGTCCGCCCGATGGCATCAATTTCTGCTGCGTTGGTGTTCTCCCTTCCGCAGAGTTGTCGTCGATACTCTCGAAAGTCGTTGGGTATCTGAAACGTGTCGATCCGCACGCCCGGCTGCGGCAATATGATGACTGGTGGCAGCATGATGGATTGCATTTCTACAAACGGGATCTCGACTTTGGCGGATTGTTCGATATTGTGAAGACACCTGCTGACCTTATTGAAGCCATACAAGGAGATACCTATGTTCGCGTGGGTATCGCTCCGATCGACTGCAAATGGTATTTGCGGTTCTATGTTGACGCTCACGACCCTGAAGCAACCTTGGAGGGCGATTTTGACCTCACGCTGCCCGATGAAATGGCCTCGGGATTCAGAGAAGGCGTTGCAAGGGAACTCGGATGCACACTGCAACAAGAAGACGCTTGGTCGTACTATCGTCGACTACCACCGCGTACCGGCCGATCACGCTATTGGGGTCTGTGAGGGAGCGCCACGTCGTTTTCTTGGATTTGGTGGGCCGCTATAATGTCTAACTAAAACTGGGGACAGTCACCGTTTTCTGCCTCGATCAATAGGTGACTGTCCCGAATTACCTTGTCCCGAATTATCTTTGTCAAGGGAATGCTATGAAGAAGGCAATAGGAACCATGTTAGTCTTGTTTTTCTGTGCAGCACTCTTTGGCTGCCACAACACAATGCCTGATCGGTTTGCGGAACGGCTGATAGGTCTGGACAGTCTCAGTTATCGTCTCGTCGTGGTAGAGGACGGCGTTTATCCTGACGGGCAGACGATCAAGGAGCCGTGGACAATAGCCGACGTGCAGGTTACGCAGGATATAAATGAATCGAATTGGGTAGGAGAGTTGAGTCACGGCTGCAACCTAGCAACGTCCGAACATTCTTGGATTGGAAAATCGGAAAATTTACCACGGATGATTGAGAAGATGCGGCGTGCAAAATTTCTAGGCCGAGAGGACGGCCTGTATAAATACGAGATGGTGTATGGAAACCCTGAACTGACGATCACGCACATCTATTGGCTGGGCGACTACATAATGAAATGGAGAACAACACAACAGAGTAATGAAAAAAACGACACGGGTCGCGTGACCCGTACAAGAACGTACTCAAACTATAAAGGAGTGAAGAAATGAAAATGTTGTTGCCCTCGTCGAGTAATTAGGGACAGTCACCAGTTTTCGTCCATTTAATTGGTGACTGTCCCTAATTGTTCGTTCATATGAAAGACCAAATGAAGCGATTGATGGATGCGTTTCACCCCTATCTGTCGGTACCACAGAAGGACGATATATTCAATCGCGGCACAGCCCAGGTGCTCGACATGATTCGTGCCAATCTCCGATCTGATTTCTTGACGCTCTCGGAGATAATGGTAGGTGATCTATCTAGTATAGACCAAGAGTAGTCATTCTGAATTAGGATGTTGGTCGATCAGTGGTCGAGCGGCATCCCAGGGCGTCGGATTCGAAGGTGGACAGCTACAACGGTTCATTCTCAATCCAGAGGTAAACCTGATACGGCCATGAGCAAGGAAAACAAGGCAATTGCCCTTTCAAGGGGAGCGCTGGCAGCGCTCGCGGTCGAGCTCGATCTTCATAAGGAAGGCCGTGGAACCGTGGGCGATCCCGGCCAACTTCGGAGCTTCGAATCTCATCTCAAGGACATCCTGACGCAGTTAGAAAGTGGCCACATTCCTCCGAGGAACATGAGGAAACTGGGAATGGGGAAGGCGATTGTAGATTGTTGGCCGCTAGATTCAAAGCTGGGAAATCTGTTGTGTTCTGCGGAAAACGCTTATCAAGATTTGTAAATGGCCCGGAGGACTCCGTGATGTCCCCCCGGAGAGAATTAGGGACAGTCACTAGTTTTCGGCCATTTAATGACTGTCCCTAATTAATCCGCCTCTACCAAATCCACCGAGATTCCAATCCAACCCCGTCTGTAAAAGACGGTACATCTGGACGATGAGACGCGGCGATCGCGCCCTGTGGGCGTTTCTATAGCGCGCCCGTGCAGTAACAAGGGTAGTGGATTGTGCAGATGGAGTGTGCGCGGGCTGACGCGTGAAGAGTGAATCGTGAAGCGTGAAGCGTCGGAACCGGCGAAACGTGTAGCGCCAAACGAAGCCAAACTTCGCGCAAGGGCAAGGCCGGGAATGGGAAAGGGTCGAAATGCGGAATGCGGATTGCGGATTGCGGATTGCGGATTGGGGACTTCGGAATGGAAGGGCCGCTCGATACGCCGTCGGCGGGCGAACGGCCGGCCACCAGAGACTCGGCATCAGTCACGAACAACCCCAGTGGCCGAACAAAGCCATTTCGCATTTAAGCCGAAGGCCTGCAACGAGAAGGGATCGAAAGGACGAGGTACGAAGGACAAAAGGGGATGGAGTGCGGAATTCGCAATACAGGAAGTTGACAGTGGTCAGTCGTCAGTTGTCAGTTGTCAGTAAACGTGTTTAGCGGCGACCCGAAGGGGAGCGCGGGGGAATTTCGGACTTCGGATTGCGGATTGCGGAATTCAGATTGGAAGGCGCGTTCAGGACGCCTTCTGCGGGCGAACCACGAGGCACGAAGCACGGCTCAGGCTCACCGCAGGCGAGTCACGAATCACGGACCGCGAACCACGAATCACGAACCCCGAATCACGCGGTGGCTTCGGTGGGCAGTGGGTGGTAGCGATCGAGGTAGCGCTGGAGCTGCTCGCGCGAGCAGTAGCATGGGTACACATGGTCCATGCCACAGGCGTCGCCGATGTCGCGGAGGATTTGGCAATCGAGCGGCATGCTGACCAACGCGACGACGAGGTGCGATCCCCAGCAACGCACGGGCATGGCCCGGAATTCGTGGGCTTGCTCGGGCGTGAGCGTCTTGAGGGCCTGCGGATCAACTCCGAAGTCGTCCAGGTCGATGCTGCGGCGCTCCGCCACCAGTTGTCGAGCCCAGGCTTCGTTGATTTGCTCCTCGGTGGCCAGGCTCCAGCGAATGGCGATTTGGCCGAAGCGCTCGCTGGTGCGTTTCTGCTCCAGCAGGATGCGCGTGATGTCCACCGTGGTCAAGACATCCATTTCCCGCAGGATGTCGCCGATCCGAGTCGAATGCTTGGTCATCATTGGAAGCTCCCCCTCACAGAGGTTGTGACTCACAAGTCTACGATTCGGCAGGGAGCGTGTCGCAATACGAGGAGGTTATCGGGCACATGAAGCGAGCGTTATGTGAAGCGCAGCCCTGAGCCGGACCCTTCAGGGTGCGAACGTGCGGCGAGCTGCTCGTGGCGCCGGTCCGTGGCCTGAAGGCCACGGCTCAATAAGGCGCGGGTTTAGTCGCGGGATTCCCAGGCTCGGCGGGCGAGGGTCAGGCCGTAGACGCAGTCCTCGAAGTGGTTGCTCAGCCGCCGCAGCAGTGGTGCGGGCGGGAAGTCGTCATCGCGACTGAGCCGGGAGGCAATAGAGTAGGACTCCTTGCCCTGCTCGCAATAGTCGAGGAAGTAGTCTTTAGGCCCCTTGCAAGCGCCTAAGCCCTCGGGGAACAGGCCGGTCCAATAGAGTGTGTAGTTGCCGACGTGCAGGTGGACCAGGCGCTGGCGGCGCTCCTCGGTGATGTTCTCGCCGACGTAGGCCTTGGTGACCATGTCCGAGACGGTCTTGAGCATATCGCCGCCGGCGCTGCGGAGCGGGTAGATGTCGCGAATGTGGATGAAATCGGTCAGCAAGTGGGTGAGGTAGTCGATCAGGTCCGGCGCGCAGATGCCGAGCTGTGTGTAGAAGACGTCCTCGACAGTGCCGGCGAAGAAGCGCCGGAGTGGGTGGTTGCCCGGGATTTCCGCGGTCACCGATCTCACCTCCCGCAAGGGAATCGACAGTACTGGGACAGATTCGATTCCTTACTTAGATTCTAGGTTTCCCGACCGGCGTGGGCAAATACAAGTTCCGATAACTCGGCGCGTGCTGGCATCGGCGGTACGTCATCCCGCCCAGCCCCGCTTGCGGTGGGGTGGCGGATCGGCCTCGGCGGAGAATGCCGGCGCCCGTGTCGGTCTTACTCAGCGGGGGGCTGAGGGCTTGGGTTTGCCCTTGTCGCCCGGTAGTTTCGGCGATGGCGGCTGTTTCGTTTCGATGGGCTTCTTGGATGGTGCCTTCTTATCAGAATCCGTTGATGGGGTCGGCTTGGACGGCTGCTTTTCGGTCTTGGCCGGTGCGGCGGGGGCCGGCTCGTCGGCGTCCTTGGGCTTCAACTGAGGATTGCGGACGTAGAAAGCAGCGCGCTGCTTCTCCGTCGGGACTTGTTCGAGGCGGCTCTTCAGTTCTTCGAACCAGTCGTCGAAGGGCTTGTTGCGCAGGTAGCGGATTCTCTTGGCCGTGTCGAGGCTCTTCTTGTCAAAGGGTTTGGCCATTTGTGCGTCGCGGACCAGCTCGTCCGCCTCGACAAGTTCCTTGTAGTGGGTCTTGCGATACTGGCCGGCATGATCCTTGAGATCCTGCAAGACGGCCCCCGTGGAGCGCTGCTGCGTATCGTCGAGGCGATAGTCGATGTTGAACCGCCGAACGTATCGCTCCCACTTGGCCACGGGCGTATTGGCGCGGCGTCCCGGGTTCGGCACAATCTGTTGCCCCTGCCCGGGGCCGATGTTCATTTTGTACAAGGGATGCCGGCCGCTTACTTTGCCGGATTTCCAGTCTTGGAATCGTTTATCAATCTGCTTGAACTGGTGATCGAGTTGCTTCAAGTCACGGTCGTGAATCTTCTTTTGCTGATCGGTGAGGATCTTGCGAAACTCGTCCTGGCCGCGCATGATTTCCGCGCGGGCGTCTTCGAAGATGGGAGAACCCATGTCCGCGATTCGTTTGGCTGCTTCCTTGGACGGCTCCTTGCCGGACATTTGCTGTTGAGTGAGTTCCATCAACAACGGCCAGAGGTTCTTGTTGTGCTTGCTCAGAAACTTGGTGACTCGCTCGGCCAGGAGCTTGGAAGTGAATTCCTTTTGCTCCTCGCTGAGTCGGTAGTGCTTGGCAATCCCGTCGCTGGCCTGCTTCATCATGGTCTGCGGATCCCACAGGCCTCGAGTGCGCTCGATTTCGTTGGGATCCTTCTTGGAATCCTGAGCCCAGGCCTGGCCTGGAAAACTCAGCGTCAGGAAGAGACTAATCGTGAGCAGTTGCTTGGACATCAAAACCTCCACACCACGTATCTACAGTGTCATCACCTATTTATAGCGACCGCCAAATGTCTGAGTTGCAGGAAAACCTCCCTGCGGGCCACAATTGCAGCCTGGAAAATAACGGAAATGACTGGAAATTAACAGCTTCGTCTTCGATCGACCAAACCCTGGATGCTTCGGGTGAGCGTTTTGGCCCAGATGGCCAGACGGCGGTATTTCCAGGTGCGTTTGAGTTCCAGCAGGGCCGGGTCGCCGGGAATGACGTTCAGGGATTCGGTCAACAGGCGTTTGGCCTCGGCCCAGCGACCGAGGTGGACGTTGGCGAGGACCAGCTTCTGGCGGGCCATGCCGTAATCGCCCTTCAACTCCAGCGCCAGTTCACACTGCTTCATGCCTTCCTCGTAATTGTCCTGCAAGAAGTGACAAACGCCGAGATTGTGGTAGGCGCCCGGCAGACAGTCGTCGATGGCGATGAGTTCTTCAAATCTTTCTTGAGCTTCGTCCGTCCGGCTGAGCTCAAGGGCGCAATTCCCCGCTGCCATCAGCGCGTCGGTGTCGGCGGGATGTATGTCCAGCGCCGCGGCCAGCGACTCACGGGCATCCTCGAAGCAACCCAAGCGCATCAGCTTGGCGCCGAGCTTATAGTGCAGGCCCGGCAGGGTGTCATCGATTTGCAATGCACTGCGGTAAAGCTCCAGTGCCCGATCCGCCTCTCCGGCATGGCTGTGTGTATCGCCAAGCATCTCCATCGCCCGAGCGTGGTGCGGATCCAGCTCGAGCGCCTGACCGAACTTCATCAGCGCGTCCTCCGTACGTCCGTTCTCCAGATGCAGACTGCCGAGTTCGAGCAGCAATCCGACATTGCCGGCGTCATCGCGATACTCCGCGAGATAGTAGTCCTGCGCCAGCCGGATTTCGCCCAGGCGGCGGTAGGCTTCCGCGAGGCGTCTCCGCGCGCCGCGATAGTTGGGTTCGATCTCGAGCAGCCGTTGCCAGCACCAAATGGCGCGTTGCACGTCATCGCGCACCCACAGCGAGCAGCCCAGATGCCAGAAGCAGTGCGGGCAGTGCTCGTCGATCTGCTGGGCCAAGTAGAACATTTCCTCTGCCAAGTCATGATCGCCGAGTTCGGCATACATCATGATGCGATGGCAATAGGCCGGCTCATAGCCGGGATCGATCTGCTGAACGCGGTCGAAAATGTCGATCGCCCGCAACAACTGGCCCGTGCGGACGCAATCCAGCCCCAGCGCGGACAGGAGTTCACGATCATCCGGATCATGCTCCAGGGCCCGCTCGTAGGCTGTGATGGCGGCTTCGTAGCGCTCGAGGTGATCCAGAAGGAATCCTTTGCTGGACCACCAGGACGAATTGGACGGATTGATTTCCAGGGCCCGGTCGATTTGCTCGAGGGCCTCTTCCCAGCACCGCGATTCGCAAAGCTGCTGGGCCCGCTCGATTCGTTGTTCTGCATCCATCCAGTCGTTCATGAGGAACCCACTCCGTCAAACATGATCCAGTATCCCTATCGGCGGATCTGCCCCGACTCTGTGTTTAGCGAAGCTGCTCGTTTGAGTGCCGGAAGCCGCCGGCTTCGATCCACGGCCCGGCTGCCGCTCCGGGCGGCGTCGGCCCTTATCGGACCATTCGCAGCCGTCCGAGAAACTCGCAGGGCTTCAGTTTGGCGCGTGGGCGGGGTAGGATGGCGGGCCATGATCGCCCGAGGAGCACGAACATGATCGTCGGCCTCATTGGTCCGCCGCAATCCGGAAAGAGCATGCTGTTCGCTGCGCTTACCGGGAAAACAATCGATCCCGCCGCGGCCTTTCAGGAACACACCGCGTCGATCGTCGTGCCGGACGAGCGCATCGATTACCTCGCCGAAATCTACCAACCCAAGAAGGTCACCTATGCGACCGTTGATGTGTGCGACTTCCCCGGCATCAGCAGCAGCGACGATCACGGCAAAGAGCAGTATCGCAAACACCTGCCGAACATTCGGCTGTGCGATGCGCTGGTGGCGGTGGTGCGGGATTTCGAGAGCGACAAGGTCGCCAAGCATCGTAACCGAGTTGACGCAGCGGGCGATTTAGCCTCACTGAACGATGACTTCATCTTCGCCGACCTCGAAACGGTGATGACCCGCATGGCGCGATTGGAAAAGTCGCTGAAGAAGCCCTCCAAGAGCCACGAACAAGAGAAGCACGAGTTGGCCTTGCTGCAGCGCTGTCAAGAGGCACTTGAGGAACTCAAACCCCTGTCGACGGTCCTGGAGCACGAAGATGAAGCGCTGCTGCGCAGCTTCGCATTCCTGACCGAGAAGCCGCTGGTGGTGGTCGCCAACGTCTCGGAAGATAAAGCTCAATCAGAGCCGACGCTTCGATACGAGCACGCCCGCGGCATGATCAACGTCTGCGCCGAGGCCGAAGCACAGATCGCCGAACTCGATACAGAGGAAGATCAGTCTGCTTTCCTCGAAGATCTCGGCATCGGCACGCCGGCTCGGGATCGGCTCATTCAGACGTGCTACTCTGCGGTGGGCCTGATTTCCTTTCTGACCTGCGGTGATCCGGAAGTTCATGCCTGGCCGATCAAGAAAGGCAGTGACGCCGTTGAGGCCGCCGGCAAGATCCACAGCGACATCGCCAGGGGATTCATCAAAGCGGAGACCGTCCACTACGACGATTTCGTCGCCGCCGGCGGCGACATGAAGGCCGTCAAAGCCGCCGGCAAACTGCGGCAAGAGGGCAAAGGCTACATCGTGCAGGATGGGGATATCATTAACTTCAAGTTTAACGTGTAGAAGTCAGGGAACAGGGAACAGGGAACAGGGAACAGGGAACAGGGACCGGGAGTTCACTAGAAATGC
The DNA here is from genome assembly GCA_022573485.1 of Planctomycetota bacterium. Lineage (GTDB taxonomy): Bacteria > Planctomycetota > Phycisphaerae > UBA1845 > CAIVHJ01 > JACZTW01. Next base: position 354 of record JACZTW010000153.1, on the reverse strand, counting down.
GTGGATCCGTCGGAGCTATTGCGGACTATAAAGATCTAATTGTGTGGCAGAAAGCGTTTCGGCTTTGCAAGCTTGTCTTCGCTTTGGCTTCCCGCTTGCCGAGCGAAGACAAGTATGGATTAGGCCATCAACTGCGGAAAACGAGTGTTTCGATACCGTCCAACATCGCCGAGGGCAATGGGTGAGGGACCAGAAAAGACTACATCAGATTCCTCTGGATCGCTCGTGGGTCCGCATGCGAACTTGACACACAATTGCTGTTGATGCGCGAAATCATGAACCTTCCAGAATGTGAACTTGCCGAGGCGTTGTCGTTAGTGGATGAGTGCAAGAAAATGCTGTTCAGCATGATCC